>CAZHSR010000021.1:0-15160 GCA_964535155.1 uncultured Candidatus Saccharibacteria bacterium | reverse complement strand
AAAAAACCGAATTTCCTATTTCCAAAAAGTCATTTTCATTTGCCACCAAATCTTGACCTTTTCCTTTAGAAGCGTCATTAGGAATGTAATAAAAAATTTCACTACTTGGGCCACCCAACTCTCCAACGGCATCTCCCCTTTGCCACCAATTATTTTTTCCTTTCACATAAAAGATTCGCTCGCCTATTTTGGGCTCAATTCCTTTTTCCAAAAATATTTTTTCCAAAATCTCCACCGAAGGATCGTCTTGTGGGACTTCAGGGCTTCCACCAAAGACTGTGGCATAAATCCTTTGAGGAGCAAGGTTCAACTCGCCAAAAATAAACTCATAAACCCAATTTAACTGCTCTTCTTTAAAATAATCATTAAGACTCCAGTTTCCCAACATGTGAAACGCTGTAGTATGCCGATTATCTCCAACTTCTTCCATATCCTCAAAACGGATACACCTTTGCACGTTTACAAGGCGACTCCCCATTGGATGTTCTTGCCCCATTAAATAGGGGACTAGGGGAAACATTCCTGCATTAACAAATAAAAGTGTGGAATCGTTTTCTGGGACAAGAGAAACATTTGGGATTTCAACATGATCTTTTGCGGTATAAAAGTCTATGTATTTTTGTAGGATTTCTTTTGATGTCATTGACATATGTATTGGTATATTAAGGTAAAAGGGGGAAATTGTCGAGGTTTAAATTGCCATTTCCCCCAAATAGTGATAAGTTAATACTATGACATTTACCATAGCCCAACAAAACCAATCCTTTTTACAAAAAGCAAAACCATGGATTTCCTACCTAATTTTATTTGTAGTATTAGGTGCAGTTGCTTACGGAGTTTCCTTGGGAATGCACGAACTCCCCGCATTAAAACAAAAATCTCTTTTAACTGTTAACACAACCGAAGATGCTCAAGTTTATTTAAATTCCACAGAAATAGGCACAACCCCCTTGTCAGGAGTGGAAATTTCTCCAAAAGGAGGGGAGCTTAAAATACAGTCAGCTTCAAATGCAGACCTTTCTTACACGACCGATATAGAACCAGCACCCAATACGGAAGTTTCTATTTATAGGGATTTAGGGGTTTCGGGGCTTTTCTCTTCGGGATATGATTTGTGGTTTAAAAAAGATAAAACTAACCTTACAGTAATTTCTCAACCTTCTGGTGCAACCGTTTCTATTGACGGCTCTGAAGTTGGGAAAACTCCTTTTTCTTTAGACACTATTACTGAAGCGGATTATGAACTAAAAATTAGCGCTCAAGGATATGAAACTATTGCAACCACAATAAAAGTCGTGGACGGCTTTAGATTAAATGTTTCCGCACAATTATTCCCAATTCCGTTGCCGGGTAGCCCTAGAGTTTTTGAAGAATCAGGCGGTTTATGGGATTTAACCTTAAATAATGAAAATATAGCTTCTTCGGCTGAAAGAGCTAGAGCTGTAGCTTACTGGATGAGAACTCGCCCTACTGCTGTAGTTTTTGGTGATAACGCGGAAGTATCTTTTGAGTACTTTTTGGACTACAGAGGAAATGTTTACGATTCAGAAGGGAATTTAGTCACAAGCGAAGAGGGCTTATTGGCTTTGGGAGAAAAAACAGTTGGTGGGTATTTGGGGTTTGATACCGCTACCCCTGGGTTGACTGCTGAGGCTAGGGAAGCCTTTACGGGTGTATTTACTGGGGTAGAAAAGGCCACCGTTTTGGAAACTGGTACCGGATGGCTTAGGGTTAGATCTTTGGCAGGTCTCTCAGGCGAAGAGGTTGGGCGGGTAAACGTTGGGGAAACCTATGTGGTTGTGGAGAAGCAGGCGGGTTGGGTGAAAATAAAGCTTTCTGATGGCAAGGAGGGTTGGGTTTCGGCGGATTTTGTGAAGGTGGAATAGTTACTGAGAAAACAATTGAAGCGAAGTCAGCACATCCAACATTTTGTCTTTTCTTACAGTTTTTAATTTATTGTTTGCTAGAGTTATATAAGTATCTCCTTTTTTACTAAAAATATATTCCCGCTCATCTGGAGAATTGATGTATAAGACTGAAAGACCTTCCGTGGTAAATTCCTCTATAATTACATGCCTATACTGATTTGCATACTCCGTACAGTCCTGGATATTCTCTTTCAAACAAGTATCTATATATTCTTCAATAAAACTTATAGAGCCTCTCAAAGATTGAATTGTAGCTTCCTGAGTTCTTAAATCCCATGTCTGCTGCACCTCAATTTTATCTGCATCTGGATTATCCCCAAAATTAATAATATAGGTAACCTTGTTAGCATCATAAGAAAAACGCTTTGAATCAATAGTATGGGAATCCAATGTATCTCGATTTGGGACATAAATCTCAAAAGGGGTCTGTTTCTGAATTTCCGCAAATCTCCTATTAATTAACATGGTGTTAGCAACAGGCAAATCAGGCAACAATTCCATAAATATGCCAAATTTTGGAAAAAGCATATTCAGAATAACTCCCAGAAAATACAAAATAGAAACAATTTTTAAAGAAACCATGAAAGCTTTAACTTCCTTGCCCTCCTTGAAAACCTTTTTTACTATTAAGAAAAAACCGATTAGAAAGAATAACCCAGAGAAGGCTATGCCTCCATAAAGACAACGACATTCTGAAACAATGTTCATGGTTGGAACTGGATTAGAACAGATACTTGTAGCAAAAGGAAAATGATCTCTTCTATTACTACCCAATAAAGGGGAATTTATAAGTCCATAGAAAAAGGAGAAAACATAATAAAGCAAAGAATATATTACTGTGGACTTAAGTAGGGGAATAAACTCAAGCTTTTTGGGCATATATCAATTGTAAGGAATTTTGTACTCGGAAACTAATTATGGGTATTGAAGTATTTCTCAACAATAATATCTGGTTTTTTATTCCAACAACAACGGGTGCCATTCCAGCAAATCTGGGCGGAGCTGCTTAATTCGGGGGAGCGTTTGAGCTAGATCTTCTTCTAAGCCTAACTTTTTCTGGTAATGGGCAAGTGACACCAAAATCCCCACATCATTTGGGTAATTTTCAAACAAATAGGCGTAAAATTCCTTCGTTTTGGATAAATAATTTAAATCAACAGTGGCTTCAAGTGGATTTTGCAAACTTAAAAGATACATTAAAGGGATTGTATTCCTTAATGTGGCAAGGCTTCTTGGGTTTAAGTCTATTGCAAAAAGAATATCTTTAAGGGCTTCTTCCTTGGAAGATAAAATTAAAACTTTTGCTCGTCTTCTAAAATAAGCTTCTTCTTTTGGATTAAGATCAATAGCTTTTGTGGAATACTTTAGGGCTCTGGCAAAGTCCATTTCCTCCAAAGCTTTTTCTGATTTTGCACTATAAAAATCGGCCAAAAAGACTGAACCAAGTTTTACCCACAGGCAAATCAAACATCCCGTGAGAAGAAGGCTTAAGAAAATTTTTAAACTATTTTTCATACTGCAATATTCCCGCTAGCAAAAACCAAAAATATAAACTAACAACAACTGAGGGCCATCCAAAAAAGTTAGAAACCGCAAAGGCTATAAAAAGGGCGGTACCCCAAGGATGCTTTCTTAGAAAAGCCTTACTCAGGATAAATAAGTGCAAAATCAAACTAAACACTCCGGTTTCCGCTAACAACTCCAAATAATAATTATGGGGCTTATTTATAATAAAATCCCATTCTGAAGAGAAATTTAATGCCAAGGGCCTAAAAAATGGAAAAATATAAGAAAAAGTTTCTGGGCCTGTGCCAATCAAAAAATATCGCAAAGAGGAAAAAATTAGGTGCAAAGTACCTTCCCAAAGGGCAAGCCTAATAAACCCAGGATCCGAAACTTGATAAGTATTTGTTTGAGCTAGGACAACAAACCATCCCGAAAAAAGTTTAAGAAAATCTACAAGGCCATCCTGAATACGACTAAAAATCATCCCGGGAAAGAAAAGGGTCAATAAGAGAGCGGGCAATAAAAGGATTGGAAGCCGTTTAAAAAAATACTGAGACTTGTTTAGCCAAAACAAAGCAAGAACTCCTGCAAGTAGTGCCAACCATCCAGAAAGGGAAAAGGTCAACCAAAAACACACAAAAACTAGCACAAAAATTGCAAGCCAAATTAGTAGCAGCTTATCTTTGGAATCCTTTAAGAATCGGTGAAAAATTAAAAGTAAAACCCATACCAAATAAATTGCCAACCAATTTGGCTGACCAATTGTGGAATAAACTCGTGTAATTTGAGTGCCTGTTAAGCCCAAATACTGCAAAATACCCAAAATACTTATTGGAATTGACGACAAAACTAGGCCAAAAAAAATAAATTTTAAAATTGTGCGAAAATCAAACACGCTAAAAGCCACTGTAAAGAGGCCAAAATAAATTAGGGAAGAAACCAAACCTCCATTGAGACGGGGATAATAACCCCAAAAAGCAGTGTAGGGAAAATCAGAGAGTAGGGCAGAGGTAACTTGGGTTAAAAAAAACAAGGTTATAAAAATTGGGGGAGTCTTAAATGGGAAAACTTTCCAGATTAGCCCTAACAAATAAACAAGGGCTATAAGAGACCCTGCAAAATAAACAATAAACATTTTCGGAAATTCAAAATATTCCGTGGCTAAATTTCCATGAATTAAAGGCGTTAAAACCAGTAAAGCAAAAAAAGCGATTTCTAAAAATCGCGTAAAAACTTTTTGTAACTGAGACACTTTTACACCTGGCATTGACTTCTCAAAAGACATACTGCTATTATGATAGTAATCTGCCATGTTTTCAAAGATATTAATAAAACTCATAGACCAAGCCATAGTGCCTGCCCTGCTCTTACTGACTGTAAGAATTGTGTCAGTGGTACTTTTAAGTTATCAAATGGGCGTTCCTTTTAGCGTTTCTGAGTCAGGATTCTTATTTAATTCAACTGCGCAATATTTGGAAATAAACTCATATTCCATTTTGGCTATGATAATTTCTTTGGCACTTGGTCTCTTTTACATTTTAACTAAAGCAATGGTTTTTCACTCCTCGCATATAACTCCTCAAACTACTGCCAAAGTTTTTTCTGCTAAACTTTCCTTTTTTATTCAAAATTCTTATGACCTTTACTCACAAGGAGTTATTTGGCTTTCTTACGCCTTTTTATTAGTACTTGTTTCTGGAATAATGTCGGTTTTTGGACTTGTTTTTGCATGGATCTTTTATCTAGGTCTTGGAATTACAGTTTTAGCCACAATTTTATTTGTTGTTGATATTGAAAAAGAGATGGATATTGAAAAGCTAACCGAAGATTTAAGCTATCCTGAAGATGATGAGGAAACTTTTATTTTAAAATTTGGAGAAGATTATGTTTAAAAAATTAGGAGCAACAGGTTTAAACGGATTAATGGCTGTTTTACTTTTGGGGTTGTTGGCGCTGCCCTTCACATCGATTGGGTTGGCGGGTGTAAAAACAAGGGTGCCTTCAAGCGAGGTTTTGTCTGCACAGGATAGCCAAGATATGCAAAGTACAGAATGTGTTTGTCCAGAATTGGTTATAACGCCAGAGATGGAGAGGGAGATTTTTGAGAGGTTATTGAGGGAAGAGGAAGAGGAAGAGAAGGAAAATGAGACAACAGCGGAAACTGAAGAAATGGAAAATGGGGGAGTCGTAATTCTGGAAAATTCACTGTAAATCTTTACACTATTGAAAGTAGGCTATATATGTATAGTAATTTCACTAATTTCTGTAGTGTGTTTGATAATATGTTTAACTGTACAATTCTAATTCATTGCAAAAAATAATATAGAGAAACCCCAAGAGCGATTATCAGAAATGAAAACATGCGAAATTTCTAGAAGCTAGTTTATAAATATCCAACAAAAATGTAGAAACGAGTTACACAAGTCGTTATTCCTAGGAAGGTAGAAAATTCCTACAATTTATGTTACTATAAATAAATCTTTAAGCACGGAAAAGGGGGATTATGAGATGGCCCGAACGAAAACTGTAAGCATCGCTGAGTATTTTCAATTAGATAAAGATACAAGAAAATACAGTAATATCAAAAATTTTTGGGGCGAAGTAAAGTTACCCTTCCGGACAAGACGCATGTTATCAAAAATCAGATACCATGATGTTTACGCAAAGGTATGGCAGAAAGAAGGGAGCCTCTTTGTAGTAGAATTCTATGATAAAGGGGGCACTCAACTGCTCCAAGTGACCTTTAAAAATGCTTGGGATGTAAAAGCACTGTCAGAGTTAGAAGAGGACCTTCTAGGCGTTTATAACGACAAAGACTGGTAAAACGCACTAAAACCCTTGGAAAAACAAGAAATTTCCAAGGGTTTCTTTTTTGTGAATTACTGGGGACAAATATTGAACACATAAAACCTCTGTGGAGAAACAGGCAAACTTATCCACAAAGAAATCCACAAAATTTAGGGAGTTTTTCACATATATAAAAGCTTTTAATAAAGAAAATTCGCAATATAAAAGGTGCTTCTAGTCTGTAGGCAAAGCGAAACCCACTTATACAAAAACACCACTACACTAAAACCCCACCAAAAAGCCAAAATTCAAACAATCAACATATCCACAGTACTATTACTAAAACTACTTTATGAATATATAAGATAATTTATGCACTATAATGGGGATATGTTTTGGATCTCTAGTCTATTTGCAAAAATAATTTATTTTTTAATAACTACTTTTAAATTAGGAAATGGGTTCACTTGGCCTGGTCATATTGTAAATAAAGTTTTTCCTAATATATGGTGCTCCCCTACTCTGCAATCCTTTAAGGGCGTGGTTTTTATCTCTGGGACTAATGGAAAGACTACGACTGCAAAGTTGATTACTCATTTGCTTAAAGAGCAGGGTTTTTCTGTTGTTACAAACGCTTCCGGGGCTAATTTAGTGAACGGGGTTTTGACTAGTTTGCTCCTAAATACTAGTTTTTTTAGAGGGATTAAGGCAGATTATGCCGTTTTTGAAATAGATGAGTTAAACTTGCCCCTTATTTTGGCACATTTAACCCCAGATTTTCTTGTACTAACAAACTTATCTCGGGATCAGTTGGATAGATATGGAGAGGTAGACACAATTTTGGATTTGTGGCAAACATCGATTGAGCGCTTGGATACAACAATTGTAATAAATGAAGCTTTTGAATTTAAGGAAAAGCTTTTGTCTGGATTTGGGGGTGAGGTGCTTTTTTATAATGATTCCCCAGAATATTTGAGTTTGACGCCTTTGGTGGGGAATTTTAATGCTTTAAATGTTAATGCGGGAGTTTTGGTAGCGGAAGGCCTTGGTTTGGATCTGGAGAAAATTAAGGCGTCTCTGGCGGATTTTGAGCCTGCTTTTGGTCGTGGTGAAGTAATAAAATATGGGAATTCTCGCTTTTTGGTTTTTTTGGCAAAGAATCCTGCAAGTTTTAATAATAATTTGAAGATGCTTTTGCAGGATTCGTTGATCTCTCAACTCCCTACTTCGCAGTCGCCCCAGCAGGCTTTGCTTTTTATTTTGAATGACAATATCCCCGACGGAAGGGATGTCTCTTGGATTTATGATGTTGAACCTGATTTATTGCAAAAGGTTTGTGATGGTAGAAAGGTTTATGTGGCTGGATCTCGTTGTTTGGATATGCAAATACGGCTTTTTTATGCGGGAATCCCGTGTATTTCTACCGGGAGCTCCTCGGTGGGGGTTTTGGAACCATTAGATATTTCCGCTTTGCAAGGTATCCCCGAAAAAGAGATAGTTGTACTCCCAAATTATTCCGCAATGCTAGAGTTTAGAAAGTTAGTGACAGGAAATGACATTTTATGAACTTCCAATCTCAAGGATTATCCTTAGCCCCCCCCGACTTCTCCTCGTCCTTGCAGGAAAAACCCACTTCTGTCCAAGGATTATCCTTGAAAATTGCCTGGTTTTATCCTAAACAACTTAATTTGTATGGCGACCGTGGAAATGTGGAAATTCTTGTTGCCAGAGCTAAAGCGCGAGGAATATTTGTAGAAGTCGTGGAAATAGACTTGGAAACCCCTTTGAATTCCTCTCAAATGGAAGGAATAAATCTTGTCTTTATGGGAGGAGGCCCCGATTTAGACCAACAAAAAATCTATTCCGACTTTATTCAAAACAAAGGCCCCTATCTAAAAGAATATTTAAACTCTGGAGGCGTCGGACTTTTTATCTGCGGATCTTATCAACTTTTGGGAAATTACTACAAATCGGCAGATGGAACCGTTATAAAAGGTTTAGAACTCCTAGACCTTTACACTGAAAGCTTTGGCAAAAGCAAACCTCGCAGCATTGGCAATGTCACTGTGGAAATCAACCCAGATTTGCTTTCAGATCCAGTTTTTGCAAAAAACAATAAAATCGGATCAACTCTTGTTGGTTTTGAAAATCATGGCGGAAGGACTTATTTTCCCTCTTTGTATACGGAAGAATCCCAAAAGTTCCTCCCATTAGGCCACACAAAAAAAGAATTTGGTAACAACGAAAAAGATACCACCGAAGGAATTTTGTATAAAAACACAATCGGCACATACCTCCATGGTCCTGTTTTAGCACGCAATCCTCACTTGGCAGATTATTTAATAGCAAAAAGTATTAAAATGGAGTTACTTCCTTTTGCGGAGTCCCTGGAATCCTCAGAATTCTTGGAATCTGCAAAATCCTTGGAACGCTTGGATAACTCTGTAATAGTTTCTGCCCATGAAAAATCTAAAAAACTTAAGAGATGAAATTTACGACAACCGATTTGTCGCACAAAGATTACAAAAAGTCAGCAGATATTTTGACCTTGCTGGAGAAAGCCCTTTTCTACGCCATTGTCCTTTCTATTCCCTTGAACCTAGGTAAACATTTTATTGTTGAATCAAGTTATATCTACGGCAAATTAATAGATTATGTAATTCCAACGATCTATATTCAGGACATCCTGATATTTTTGCTAGTCACAATAACTTTTCCAAAATTGCTAAGGTCCGCCATTTCCGCCCTTCGCCATTGGGAAATCGCCTTAATAGTGCTATTTTTTGCCTCTGTAATCCTTTCGGTTTGTTCTGCAAAGTTTCCTGTTGCTTCAAGAACAAGCTTTATCAGGCTGGCACTATATTCTCTCTTTGCCTTTTACACTTTTTCGCAAATAAATTTCCTGCAAGAAATGCCCAAATTATTAAAAATTTTCGCCATTACCCTATTTTTTCAGGCAGTTCTAGGGATTGCTCAGTGGATAAATCAAGGTAGCGTTTTTAACAATTATTTATTTTTTGGAGAGCAACCCTACTCTGTTGCCACTCCCCAAATTGTCCGCACCCCATGGAAGGGCTTTACACGCGTTCCGCCTTATGGAACTTTTAGGCACCCAAATGTTTTAGCTGCTTTCTTAGTTTTTGGAATCTTATTTATTATTGGAATGAGCCCAGCTCAAATGAAATATTACATTCCCCTCCCTTTTGCCACTCTTTGCCTATTTTTAACTTTTAGCAGTTTTTCTTTATATACCTTAATCTTTGGGCTAATTGCTTTGCTCCTTCCAAAAAAATATTTTGGCAATTATTTAAGTCTAATTTTTTGGCTGGGAATTTTTGCCACGCTATTTTTAGTTTTTGTCCCTTCCATGTATTTACCGGATTTTTTGCAAGAACCCATAAAAACTTTATTTTCAGATCCTTCCCTTTTTCGCCGAAGAAACCTGCTCCTTGTAGGATTCCAAACATTCAAAACTTCTCCTCTTTTTGGAGTCGGTTTAAATAATTCGCTGTATTTTGTGGACAAATTATCTGTTGCATTATCTTTGCCAAAATTTACACAGCCCATCCATAATATTTATCTGCTTTTACTTTCCGAAACAGGCTTAATTGCTCTTTCTCTGCTATGTGCTTTTTTCATCTTGCTTTTTATAAAGATGTTTCAACATTTTCAAAACCCATTTTCAGGTAAATACCCTCGTCTACTTTTAACTCTACTTACAACCGCTTTCTTCCTAGGCTTTTTTGATCATTACTTAATAACCGCGCATCAAATACTCCTTTTATCTTGTTTGACTGTTGGACTTGCATTACAGTACAATTTAAAATAATGAAGTATAAACTGCCTACTTTAGCCTTACTTATTTCTCTTTCTTTTTTGTTAACTGCTTGTACATTGCAGGATTTACCTTTAATAGGGCAATATCTCCCTGGAGGAAGTTCGCCTGTTGTCTCTGGGCCTGTAACTTTGAGCATGTGGGGACTTTGGGAAAATCCTGAAGTAATGCAAGCTTTAATTTCTCAATATAACGCAAAAAATTCCAGTGTGACTATAAATTATGAAGACCGATCTGTTTTAAAGCCTTTAGTGTCTTATAAAGAGCGCGTTTTTAACAGAATTGTAGAACCTGACTCCCCCGATATAGTGCGGGTCCATTCCAGTTGGGTGCCTAGAATGGTAGCCGCTGGAATGTTAGCCCCTATGCCAAAATCTGTTATGAGTGTTGATGACTTTACTAACGCTTTTTACCCTGTTGTTGCAGAGCAAGCTGTTGTTGACGGAAGCGTGTATGCAATGCCTTTGTATTACGATGGATTGGCCCTTGTTTACAACCGAGATCACTTTAACGAAATAGGTCAGCAATCCCCTCCAACCGCTTGGGAAGAATTTAGAAGATTGGCTTTGGAACTTTCGATTTATTCAGATAAAGACTTAATAAGAGGAGGCGCCGCAATGGGCTCCGCAAATAACATAGACTTTTATGCAGACATTTTGGGTTTAATGTGGTCTCAAGCTGGAGTTGATATTAAAAATGGCTTGGATAGCAGAGCCGCACAGGATGCTTTAACTTTTTATGTAAACTTTGCAAAGGAAGATGGCGTTTGGAATGACTATTTCCCAGAAGCAGCTCAAGCCTTTGCAAATGGGCAAGTATCTATGATTTTTGTTCCTTCTTGGCAGATTTTAGACATTTTGGCAGCTTCCCCTGGATTAAATATTGGTGTAGCTCCTGTTCCCCAAGTTTCATCGGAAAGTCCCAAAGCTTGGGCGTCCTTCTGGATGGAAGGTGTATCTGCAAAAAGTGCTAATCCTGCAGTTGCATGGGACTTCCTAAAGTTTTTGGGAGAACGCGAACAACAGTTAAGCTTTTTTAATTCCTCCTCCAATTACCGTGGATTTGGCTCTCCCTATTCTCGCAAGGATCTTTCGGATGAGTTAGCTTTAAATGATTACTTAAGACCTTATGTTTTAGATGCCCCTTACGCTCAAACCGAAGAGATTACCGCCCGATCTGGAAATGCCCGCCAAGAGGAGGCTATAAAGGAAGCGGTGAATGCTGTCCTCTCCGGGATGTCTGCAAGCGAAGCCTTGACAAAAGCCAAAGCCGAAATTGCTAAATAAGGATAATCCTTAGTGAAACCCCAAGTATTTGTTTTAGTACCTAGACCATGTGCCAATTTCCCCAAGGATAATCCTTGGCCAAAAGCGCACTATTAGCCCTCAGGATAGTGAGAAGTCCCATTCCTGTAAAGGATTATCCTTTAGACTATAATGTTTATATATGTCAAAACTACTCATAATTGATACATTCAACTTTTTCTATCGCGCCTACCACGCTTTGCCCGTTTCCCTTACCTCCCCAGAAGGAACTCCAGTAAACGCTGTTTATGGCGTAGCTTCCATGTTAATTAACATCTTTGACCTAATAAAACCCGATTACGTCGTTGCTGCCCTAGAAAGCGTAGAACCTACAGAAAGGAAAAAGCAATATGACGATTACAAAGCTCACAGAAAGCCCATGGATGACGGATTAAAAGTTCAAATTCCAATCTTATTTGAAGTCCTGGAAGCATTTGAAATTTGCACCTTAAATTTATCTGGCTATGAAGGCGACGACATCATTGGCAGTTTAGCAAAAAAATATTCAGGAGAAATGGAAGTCATTATTGCCTCCAACGACAGGGATTTATGGCAATTAGTTGGAAATGGTGTCATGGTTATGTCCCCAAAAAATAATGGAAGTTCTGCCGATTGGATCGGCACCAAAGAGGTTATTGCAAAGTTTGGCTTTGGTCCAGAAACAATTGTTGATTACAAGGCCTTAACTGGAGACGCCAGTGACAATATCCCTGGAGTTTCAGGCGTAGGCCAAGTTACTGCCACAAAATTGTTAGTTAAATACCGCTCCCTCGATGGGATTTACGCCCATTTGCAAGAGATTGCCCAAGTCTTTGGTGGTGGTGTTGCCAAGAAACTAGAGGCAGGAAAGGAATCCGCGTTTTTAAGCAAGGAACTTGCGCAGGTTCAAATGGATTTGGATTTAGACTTCCCTTCGGTTGTTTGTAATTTTGCAGGCCTAAACAAGGAATCTGCAAAAAAAGTTTTGGAAAAATATGCGTTTTATTCTTTGCTAAGACGGTTGGAAAATGGAGGTGACATTGAAAATTCTTCGCGAGAGGAAGACAAAAAAGATAAAAACCAATTAGGGCTTTTTTAGGCTGATATAATACCCCCATGAAAATATTAGGCATAGAAACCTCCTGCGATGAAACTGCTGCTTCTATTGTTGAAGATGGTGTAAAAGAGCTTGCTTATATTGTTGCCTCCTCAAAAGACTTTCATGAGAAAACTGGAGGCGTGGTCCCGGAAATTGCTGCCAGAAAACAAGTGGAATTTATGATCCCAGTTTTAGATCAGGTTTTTCAGCAAGTCCCAAAGGAAGAAATTGACGCCATTGCCGTTACGCAAGGCCCTGGTTTAATTGGGTCGCTTATTGTTGGAATTGAGGCTGCAAAAGCCTTGTCCTTGGCTTTGTCAACGCCTTTAATTGCCGTTAATCATTTGGTCGCCCATTTTTATGCCAACTTTTTAACTTATCCCGCAGAAGAAATTCAATTTCCAGCTTTGGTTTTGGTTGTCAGTGGAGGTCACACCGATTTAGTTTTAATGCATAGTCATGGAAATTTGCAACATTTGGGAAGCACAATCGATGATGCTGCGGGAGAAGCTTTTGATAAAACCGCGAGAATTTTAGGAGTCGGTGATTATTTGGGAGGTGTTAAGCTTTCCAAAAAGGCTGCAGAATGTACGGAAAATACTTTGGCAGGGACCTTGCCTCGCCCGATGTTAGATAAAGCCAATTACGATTTCTCCTTTTCGGGTTTAAAGACCGCTACAAAAAGAATGGTGGAAAAATCTCAAGAATTGGGTGACAAATATTGCGTGGAGGCACTGGCCTGTGAATTTGAAACCGCGGTTGTGGATGTTTTGGTGGGTAAAGCAATAAGGGCTGCACAAGATTTTAAGGTTACTTCCCTTCTCTTGGGAGGAGGTGTCGCGGCAAACATTCCGTTGAGGAGTCGATTAAAAAATGAAGCAGAAAACTTAGGAATAAATTTATTTTTACCAGAGCTGCGATTGTGTGGCGATAATGCCTCAACGGTAGCTTCTGTGGCTTTTTTTAATCAGAATTTTGTTGATTTTGCGGATCTTTCTCCTAATCCTTCTTTGTCTATTACAGACTAATCTCTTTCATAACAGCAAATATTAGCCTTTCGTTTTAGGAAAATTCTAGTTTAAATAGAATATCCCCTATTGTCATTTTCTATATCTTTAGTATAAATACTATGGGGAGGGATAAGCATACACTATGGGAGAGGGGAGGCCGAGACTCTATTGGAACAATGAATAATACTTATGTGGATAACTCAAGGATAACTTAAAATGACCAATATATTAGACCTAATATTTCCGCCAAAATGCATCTTCTGTGAAAATTACGGAGCCCTAGTATGCAAATCCTGTTTAGACTCCTGCAAATATGTCCGCAGATTTTTCACACTCACCTCTTCCCAGGCAAAGCAACCTTTAAAAGTCTTTTCTTACTTTGTTTACGAAACAAAAATTCGAGAATGTATAAAGTACTCAAAATATTCAAAAAAGCAATTTGCAGTGCTTAGGGAGGTCACTAAATATGCAATTCTAGACCTTTTGCAACGAAAAATAGAATTCCCGCAATCATTTGTTGTGCCAATCCCTTTAAGTTCTCAAAAACAAAGAAGCCGAGGGTTTAATCAGGCAGGAATCATTGCTTCTATTTTTGCAAAAGGATACGGATTGTCTATGCAAAATTCTATTCTAACTAGACAAAAGGATACTGAAGCCCAGCATCGGTTGAATAAAGAGAAGAGATTAGAAAATATGAAGGGAGTATTTGCTGTCCCAGAAACTGTAAAAGGGCATTCTTTTATTTTGGTGGATGATATTTGTACAACTGGAGCTACTTTAATTGAGTCCGCCAATGCATTTTACGCGAAGGGTGCAAAAGAGGTTATTGCTTTTACTTTGAGTAGGCGGCTTTAGATTTGTTATAAAGAAACCTCAAAAACCCGTGTCCCATCCAAAACAAAGAGCTTACTCTCATCTTCACTAACCGCAAGAGACCTTATATTTTCCCAATCGCCTTTTTCATTCTTAATCTCTTTAACAAAATTCCCTTCCTTGGTTAGCACCACAACTCGATTGTTCCCCGCATCCGCTATATACATATTTTCCCAATCCCAATTAGTGTCCAATTTAACCGCGCCTGTCAACCCAGTTTCCAGCCCTTTTACACTAAACACATCTTTCATACCGCTTGTGTACCTTACAATTTCATCCCCTTTGGTTAAAACATAAATGCTTACAGAAATCGCCATGTCCTTTGCGCCTTCAAAATCAGCACTTTCTGCCCAAATAGCGCCTTCCCCAGAATCGTCTTCAATAGTATATTTTTTAACCGCGTTTCCTTCAATTTGGTATAACGAGCCTAAATAAGGGGAAAATACACCCACTTTTTCTACAACCGTTTCTTTTGTAGTGCCCTCTTCTGGTTGATAATTTTTAACCGAAGTCTCCCCATTTATAAAAAGCTCTTCTCCTTTGCTTTTTACCATAACTGCGCTTTCAAACTTGGTATTAGGCACTTTTGCAAATCTTGGCGTTTCTATTTCCGAAACAAGCAAATCCCCATTTTTATCTAGTGCATAAATTTTTTCTCCCACAATATTTAGCGAAATAGGATTCGCCATAGCATTTACAATTCTTAAATCATAAAATACCTCGGCTGGAAGGGATTCTTCGGTTACGGCAGGTGTCTCTTCAACTTTTTCAGTCTCTTTCTCTGCCACCATCTCCACCGAATTATCTTGTGCCGTCTTCTCCTTTGATTTAGGCAACCC
>CAZHSR010000020.1:0-15904 GCA_964535155.1 uncultured Candidatus Saccharibacteria bacterium | reverse complement strand
CCTTTTCTATTGCCCTTTTTAAAGGGAGTGTCTTTAAAAATGGCTCAAAAAGTTCTGGGAATAAAGTAATTATGTTAAAAATGATCATAGTCTTATCATACAAACAAAGAAACCCCTTTCTGATTCATTACGACTGAAAGGAGTCGTGAAGAGGAAAGGGGTTTCTTGTTTCTATTTTATTCTTCTGTTACTTCGTCCAAGTCAATTTCAGTTGATTCCAAGTCAGCAACCATTTGCTCAACCTCAGCATTCACCTCTTCCTCAACGGAAGTAGGCTCTGCGGAAGCGTCAACTCTAGTGGGGGCAACTTCGGTTTGGGTAGCAGCTGCTTCAGCAACTTCCCCTCGTGGCTTCCTGTCAGGTTCTACTAACTCAACATCAACCTTAACGCCATCTTTTATAGCCTTGGCTTTAGCCAATTCTCTAACGCTTTGAATAGTCTTTCCGCTTCTTCCTATTACAAGACCCATGTCTTCAGGATGAACGGTGACCATTTCCCTTATGTAAGTGGTGTCAATTTGTTGTTCTTCAACACTTACAGCCTCTGGGTGCTTGGCTATAGTTTCAATTAAGTACTGGACGAACTCTTTCATTGTAGCTGGCATTTACTCCTCTACTTTCTCCCCTTTTGCTTCTGCTTTTGCTTTTTTAGGGGCATAAACTTTATATTGATAGGTGCCTTCAAGCAGTTTATCTACAGAATCTGTAGATAATGCACCTTTATTTTTCCATTCTTGGAATTTTTCCTTGTCAATTTTGTAGGCCTTAGTCCCTTCCGAAGGGTTATAAAAGCCCAAGACATCAAGGTATTTACCTGTCCTTTTATCCTTGGTATTTGAAACCACCACTTTGTAAGCGGGGGCGTTCTTTTTTCCTACTCTTGCAAGTCTTATTGTTACTGACATACGAAGGGATTCTAGCAGAAGGAATTTAGCTTGTCCAATGCTTTTAAAGCTGCTTCCTGTTCTGCTTTTGCTGGCTCCTTCCCCAACGCCGTATTCTTCTCGGCTTAAATAAACACCTACTTTAAATATCCTTTCATGGTCAGGTCCCCATGAATCCAAAACTACATACGAAGGGGTGACACCCAATTTTTCTTGTGCCTTTTCTTGAAATTCTGATTTAGCGTCCTTGTAAGATTTGTTGTCAATAATTCCACTTACTTTATAAAATAGCTCTTTTTCAACAAATTCTCGGCATTTTTCAAGCCCTTCCTGTAAAAATATTGCTCCTAATACAGATTCAAATGTGTTAGCCAAAATATATTCCCTGTCTCTTCCGCCGCTTGCCTCTTCTCCTTTGGAAAGCAGTAAAAACTCACCATATCCCAAACGCCCTGCTTCTAAGGCCAAAGATTCAGTACATACTATTGCAGCCCTAAAATTGGTTAAATCTCCTTCTGGATTTGGGTAATTTTTAAACAAATGTTCTGAAGATAAAAGTTGTAAAACGGCATCGCCAAGGAACTCTAGTCTTTCATTAGAAGGTAGTTCATAAGTGGAATGTTCATTTAGGTAACTTCGGTGGGTAAAAGCAGTTAAAAATAAGTCTTTATCTTTAACTTTTATGTTCAAAATCTTTTCCAGCTTCTCAAAATTTGGTTTTTGCATTATTTATTCAAGTTCCTCGGTTAGAATAGTTATTAAATCTTCTACAGTTTCTACATCATCTACTAAATCGGAAATTTCAACATCATATTCTTCTTCTAAAATTTCTACTAATTCCATAAGTTCCAAGTCGCCCATATTTAAATCTTCAGCAAAATGGGAAGTGGGTTCAATTTCTTCAGGTTCTATACCCATTTTATTTGCTATTAGTTTTTGTATTACTTTTAAGAACATATTTTCTTTTAAATTTTAACTTTCCACTTTGTCTTTTAGATTTTTATCTTCTAAAATGGAGCCTAACACCCCATTTACAAATTTACTAGATGTTTCATTGCCAAATTCCTTGGCAAGCTCAATGGCTTCGTCAATAATTACTTTTGGCGGGGCTTTTGTAGCCTCGACTTTGTTAAAAAGTAACTCAAACACTGCCATTTGCATTATTACTAAATCAATTTTAAAAATTTTGTCAAGTGGCCATTGTGGAGCACTATCTTGAATCACTTGATCAATCTTTTCTTTGTGAGTTGTAATTCCTGTGAGAATTTCTTGTGTTAAAGCTTTATCCCAAGTTTCTGGTTCTAGTTGCAAATTCTCCACCGAAAGGTCTAAGCACGACTCTAAGTTGCCCTCCTGTTGCAACATGCAGTAAGCAGTTGAAAGTGCTACTTTTCGGGCTGTGTGTCTTTCGTCTAGGTGTCCTTTCATGGCAGTTTTATTTTATCAATTGGCTTTTTGCTTTTGTTAGACTTTTTGTCAGCTTTTAGCCTACAGACTAATTTTTAAAGTTTTATTTCTTCTTCAACATGAGGTCTTTTAAATACCCCTTGTCTTACTTCCACTACATTCTTAACCTTTTCCTTTAGCTTTTTAACATAGTGGTTATATCTTTTTATTTTGCTTCGGCTTTTACTGTGCCTTCTCTTTGGTACTGGCATGGTTTTCCTTTCTTTTTATTATATAGTAACTTTTGGGCGGTTCAACTGGCTAAATATAAGGTTCTTTGGGGTTTTTGTCAAGAATAGCTTATTGTTGCACTTTTCTATTTCAAAAAGTCCACAAAACACTTTCCATATTTTCTTGAATCAAAAATTTTAACCGAAGATTTTTCCAATAAATCGCTAACTTCCAAATTCTCTCCATGAAAGAAGACTATAATTCCGTTTTCATCTAAAATTTCTGGAAGCAACTCCATTAAGTATTTGTGCTTCACATCGGCATAAAAAGGGTCTAAAAAAATGAATTCGTATTTTTCCGGGGCATTTGCCACAAATTTTACAGCTTCTTGTTTATAAATTTCTGCTTTTTCTCTAAGGCCACAATTAATTAGGTTTTTTTCTATCGCCTCCACCGATTTTTTGTTTGCATCCACAAAGTCGCACCAAGCAGCACCTCTACTAAGTGCCTCTATTCCCATGTTTCCGCTTCCTGCAAAAAGGTCTAGGCAATTGCTGTTTACAATTTCCTCCCCTAAAACAGAAAAAACTGCAGATTTTGCAATTTCTTGAACTGCCCTAAATTCGGGTATATCGGGTGAAATTAAATTTTTGTTTTTTGCACTTCCTGTAGTTACTCTTGTCATTAAGGCATTATATCACCTAATTTATTTTATGATTTTATATATTTCGGCAGTAAGTCTTCCTTCCACATATAATTGCTCTTTTAATTCATATTGGGAAGGCTCAATTTCCAGTTCTGAATTAAATTGATGATTTTTGTGTACATAAATATAAAATTCTGGTGAGTCTTTAGCCTTCTTTGCACTAACTCCAAAAAGATAAAATTTACCAGTAACAATGTTGTCATTTGTTGCAAAATCATGAATGGAGCTTTTATTAAAGTATTCTCGTATCTGAGGCCATCCTCTATTGTAGGGAAATCCGTATAGGAAAAGTTGGATTTCGTCTTTATTAATGTTTTTATTCCAGGGGTATCCAGAGTTAAAAGCTGGTATAAAGGTTTTAATTTGAATTATTGCGTATATGCAAAATGCAAGACTTCCAAAGGATCTAAAAAATAGTTGTGCTCTTTTGGTGAGACTGTCGTCAAGTTGAGCAAAGGCATATCCAGCGAGAATAATTAACGGGATTATGTAGTTTAAAATGTGTGTACCTGGGCTACTAAATATTATTTCAAATGTAATAAAAGGAATTAAAAACCATATTACGCCTAGTAGTACAGCATCTTTATATGGAACTTTTTCATGTTTAAAAATTATCCAAAAAAGACCCAAAACGCCAGAAGCAAGTATTAATGACCCAATTTTGTGGGGATTATACATTTCAAAAGTTGTAAAGCTATTGTTGGGCAAAGTTTTTGCCCCCGTAAGTCGGTTAGTAATGTAGCTGGCGGTATGTTCGGAAAAATATCCCTTTGTAAAATAAGGGACATAAAAGACAGAAAGTATTACCACAAAAGGAATTACACAAAATAAAATTATAGTTTTTAGACTTTTTTCTCTTGTAAAAAGTGCTCTTATTAAGAGAAAAGCTATAACAAACGCTATAAAAATTGCATCCCAATGAGTTAAAAATGCTAAAGCCAAAGTAACCGAGGAAATCATTAGGTATAGGCGTTCTTTTTTCGGTTGGGGTTCAGTAAAAAAATTTAATAATGCAAAAAGCGAAATAAAAGCAAAAAGTAGAAGAAAGCTTTGATACTGAGCCGTTCTCCCAAAGGCAATAAAAAATCCATTCAGGCTAAATAAAAGCGTTGCTATAGTAGCAATCTTTTCGTTAAATAATTTTTTTATAAACAGATAAAAAGCCACAACCAAAAGGGTTCCCGCAAGTGCAAAAGGAGCTCTTGTGTAAAGTTCATCATAATTTCCAAAGAGTTTTTCGGTTGACCAAGAGACCAAAAACTGGACAGGTCCCTTTCTTTGATTAAGTAAAAAGTCTGTAATGGCAACATCTTTTCTCATGTGGAAGGTTTTTGTTTCATCGGGATAAAAGTTTGAGTAGCCAAGTTGAAAAAATCTTAGGAAAGCGGTTAGAAGAAATATTGAAATTAAGGCTAGTTTTTGCCAATTTCCTTTTTTATGGGGGTTTTCTGTCATTACGAAAATTATAGCATCTGGAAAAAATGGCATCTTCCACTAATCACTTTGAGTGGTTATTCCAAATTTAACCTGATATACATTTAAGAGGCTCAAGATTTGAGCAATTGGCAGGGTCTCCTGCTTTTTTTGTACCTTTAAAACTAAATAGGAGGAGGAAGAGATGGATACTAAGAGGTTGAGATTTGATGTGGAAGTGATTTTGTATCTTGGGGAACTTCAGCGTAATACCAATCTCCCCGAAGGAACCCTCATCCGAAGGGATACTCACCATGGTGAAGAGATTTGGAAGGTTGTTGGGGGAGGCCTAGATGGTTGGTACTTTGCAGCCTCTTCCAAATGGATTAGGGAACACACAAGCACAATGTAGCTAGCGCCGCAGGAGGTGCGGAATGGGGGCCTTTCCAAAGGCAATGCGCATGGAGCACGGACGGAAAGTTGGTTGGAAATGCGAAGAATGTGGCAGAGCCTGGAGCTCTGGATATATGTTGGAATTTCACCACATAATTCCAACCAGTGCGGGTGGTAAAGATAGTCTCTCAAATATAAGGTTGCTATGTAGAGACGACCACCTGAAAGCCCACAAGAAGCTTCGTATGCGGGGTTTGGATGACCCCCGTTCTGTGGGATTGATACAGAGGCGCATAGAAAGGGAGGGCATTATGCGTCGAGGTTGGAAGGTACCAAAGAAGGCTCCTGCATACTCATGGTAGAAGTTATGAGCATTTGCGGGAGTGTTCTACAGAGTGATTTTTGGGCAAATATGCTTAAAAGTCACTCTTTTCTTTTAACAACGACCTTTTTATTTGCAAAAGCCTCCCCTAATTTTTCCCCACAACCCCTTTCCGCATTTCTAAATACTTTTTCAATAACGGAAACTCCTCTGGCGTCTTTGCAATCTCATCCACATCTTCCCTAACCATCCTTACAAAATCCAAATCATTTACATCTGCCAATTTAAAATCCAAAAACCCATGTTGAAGTGTGCCAAAAATATCCCCTTGGCCCCGCAACTTTAAATCTATTTCTGCAAGTTTTAGGCCGTCCAAGGTTTCTTCCAAATTTTTTAGCCTAGAATAAGACTTTTTGGAATATTGAGTTGGGAAAACAAAACAAAATCCTTTTTTTATTCCCCTTCCCACGCGCCCTCGCAATTGATGCAAGGAAGCCAGTCCATATCTTTCAGCACTTTCAATAACCATTACATCCGCGTCAGGAACATCTATGCCAACTTCTATCACTGGTGTGGAAATTAGGACTTGTACTCTCTTTTCACGAAATTTCTCAATTATTTCTGCCTTTTCTTGCGATGTCATTTTTCCATGTAACAAGGCACACTTTTGCTCACTAAATACCCCGTTTTTTAATTTCTCAAATTCAGCTTTTGCTGCTTTTACATTTTCCAAATTTTCAGCCGAACTCTCCTCTATAAAAGGGCAAACTATAAAAGTGCTTAAATTCTGCTGTGCTACCCATTTGTAAATTTCTTCCTGTTTTGTTGTTGGAATAACTTTTGTAATAATTTGTCGCTGTTTATTTGGATGCTCTCTTAAAACCGAAATATCTAAATCTCCATAAAGCGTTAGTGCCAATGTCCTTGGAATTGGTGTTGCTGTCATGGTTAGCAAATGTGGTGTTAAGCCGTTTTTGTTAGTTTGCAAAAGTTGTGTTCTTTGCTCAACTCCAAACCGATGTTGCTCGTCTATAATCACCAGTCCTAAATTTTCATAGTTTTTTTGTTGATATAAAAGGGCGTGTGTTCCTATTTTTATGCATGGCTTTTCGCTGGAAGTTTCTTCAACCTCGCTTTTCTTTTTTGTGCTTTGCGTTACCAGCTTTATCTCTA
Source organism: uncultured Candidatus Saccharibacteria bacterium (assembly GCA_964535155.1). Lineage (GTDB taxonomy): Bacteria > Patescibacteriota > WWE3 > UBA101185 > UBA10185 > JAGPFW01. Next base: position 9,396 of record CAZHSR010000020.1, on the reverse strand, counting down.
TCCCCTGTTTCCCCAAAAATTTATTAAAAGTCTCAAAATGTTGTTGTGCCAGTATTTCGGTTGGAGCCATGTACAAAACCGAAGTATTGTTTAGCAAAGCCTGAAATGCTGCAACAACAGCCACAATTGTTTTTCCAGTTCCCACATCCCCTTCCAAAAGCCTGTTCATTGGATGTGGTTTTTCCAGATCCTGCAAAATGTCTTTTATTGTTATTTTTTGGCTTTCTGTCAGCTCAAAAGGAAGAGACTTTATGAATTCAGCAATAATTTCTCCTTTTTCTCTTGGTTTTAGAGGAATAGCTTTAGTTTTAGTCTTCCATCTTTTCTCAATTAGGGATGCCTGATAAAGTTCGGTAAATAATTCCTCGTATGCAAGGCGTTGCCTAGCCTTTTCCAAAAGCAAGAAATCTTTTGGAAAGTGAATTTGACGAATTGCTTCATGCCATTGAATAAATTTTCGTTTTTTAAGGATTTTTATTGGTAAAAATTCAGAAACTTCCTCCAATTCCGTTTTCCCATTCAAGAGGTCGTTTATTCTGGTTCTTAGCCATTTAGTGCTAATTCCTTCCGTTGTTGGATAAATTGGGACAATTCGTCCAATGTGTATCAATTCGTCATCAAGTTCTTCCATTTCAGGAACAATGAATGTATTTTTGTTCTCAAATTGTTCCACCTTCCCAAAAATTAAATAGGTCTCCCCTACTCTGATGCTTCTCGAAATAAAGTGCATGTTAAACCAAATTAGCTGAATCTCTCCAGTATCGTCTTTTGCGGTTGCCCTAGTTATCTTTTTTCTGTTTTTTGTAAACACATTCCTAACCGATGTTATTTTAGCCGTAACAACAGCTTTTTCACCAGTTTGTAAATTGGCAATACTTTTCATATTGGAACGGTCTTCATACCTAAATGGGAAATGATACAATATGTCTCCTATTGTTCTGACATTTAGCCTATTTAGCAGACTTTTATATTTAGGTCCTATTTTGGGTGTTTTTGATATGTCATCTCTTAATCGAAGCATTTGCTATAAGTTTACAGGATAATCCTTACCCGAAGAAGGGCAAGAATAAAGGGATTAGCATGGAAGCTGTGGCAATAATAATTATTACTTTTACAACAGTCTTTTTCTTAAACAGCTTCTTTGCGGATTTTTTGATTTGCTTTATTGTTCTTTTCTTTTTATTTTGAGACTTTTGCTTTTTAAATTTCGCAATCAAATTAGCAGGTACATTTCTCACCTTAATAAAAGCATTCCCCCAATTAGGTGACTTCTCCCTCATCCTCTTCCTTAATAAAAACACCTTCTGCCCCAACAAATTAAGCTTTTCCATAAAAAATTTATTTAACTTTGGCATAATTCCTCTTTCCTAGCTTTATAATATCGCCTGATTTTACTACATCTGCTGTTTTCACCATAGGATCTGTAATTTTCTCACCGTTTATACTCAGTCCCCCTTGTTCTACAACTCTTTTTATTTGCCCTTTAGAAAGAGAAGAATCTATTTGCATCAAGTTTTCCACCAAAGGTTTTTCGCCTTCTACAGAAATCTCTGGTATGTCCGCAGGTATCTCTTCGTTTTGGACGGTTTTCTCAAAGAACCCCTGTGCCTCTTGTGCGGCTTTTTCTCCCTTTACCAACCGAACAATTTCAAACGCCATCTTTTTCTTAAATTCCATGGGATTTTGTCCCGAATCAATAGCCTTTTGCATTTCAGCAATTTCTTCCATGGGAATATCCGTCAAAAGTTCAAAACCAGTTGTAATCAAATTGTCAGGATATGACATGGCTTTTCCGTAAATTGTCTCAGGTTTGTCAGCCAAATTAATGCCATTTCCTTTAGTTTTACTCATTGTCAGCCCTTCTGGTGCGGGCATCAATTTGTTGGCTCTAACAAACTTTTCCTTTTGTAAATATGCCTTTGTTAATTGGCGCCCCATAAGCATATTAAAAATTTGATCAGTTCCCCCCATTTCCATATCCACTTGCATTGCAACACCGTCATACCCCTGCAAAAGTGGGTACATAAATTCATGCAGACCAATAGGATTCCCTTCGGTTAGGCGGTTTTGAAATAAATCTCGCTCAATCATCTGTTGCACGGTGGTATTTGACATAAGTTCCAAAAGCTTTTCCAGGTTCAACTTGGAAAGCCATTTACTGTTGCGCTCAAATTTAACGGCATTCTCCCCCGAGAAATCTATCAGTTGCGCCGCTTGTTCCTTCCATCCTTTCATGTTTTGTTCAATTTCCCTATCCGAAAGGATTTTGCGTGTACTGGATTTATCTGGATCCCCAATTTTTGCAGTGTAATCCCCAACCAAGAAAATAACTTCATGCCCTAGTTGCTGGAGAATTCTTAAAGCGCGAATTCCCATGGCATGTCCAATGTGAAGATATGGCCCCGAAGGGTCAAAGCCTTGATAAACTTTAAGTTTTTGCCCTGATAAAAGTTTTTCTCTTAGGGCTTCCTTTGAAGGATAAATTGCTTCAACTCCTCGGTTAAGGAATACATCTATTAATTTTTGGTCTGTTAATACTTTCACAAAAATATTTTAGCATAATAGCCAAAATACTTTATTTATTTTTTTAAAACTCTTGACAAAACAATTATCGTTGTTATATACTTCTTTCCAATGCCTCTTTCTAAAAACTCACGAACTCAGAGACTTTCAAATATATTAGATAACGCTGGTCAAGTGTTTTTTGGTAGTATAGTAATACCTGCTTTAATTAATAAGTCCATAAATTATTTATTTATCTCTGGAATTTTATTCACCTCTTTTTTGTGGTGGCTTTCCTTAGAGTTAGAAAGGAATGACCGATGAAGGAATTCTTTACAGTTAGACCTGAAGATACCCCTGTAATAGCACTTTATACATTTTTTACAGTTTTTGCTTTGGCTGTGGGTATTTGGGGTAAGGTAATTAGTAAAAAGGATAAAGAGAGCAAGTAAACTCCTCCGATGTTATAATTAACACCATGGTTCGTAGAAAAAAATGTTTTCTAAATAGAATTAAACCCTCTTTTAACTTTAGTAAGGGATCTATTGCCAAAAGCAATTCCAAGGCGTCAAAATCCCCTCGTAAAAGCGGTTCTCCTACCAACAAAACCAACACCAAAACCCTAGAAATCCTCACCGCCCTTGCCACGCTTACTTTAATTCTTATGATTGCAGGCATCGTCTTCTCCGTAGCCGTTTTTGCCTACTATTCCCGCTTTTTACCAAATCCAGACACTCTTCTCCAACGAAGTGAAGAACTTTCAACCAAGCTCTACGACCGCAAAGGAAAAACAATTTATGAAGTTTACGGTGAAAAAAACCGAATTCTTATAAAACTAGACGATGTCTCCCCAGATCTCATTCACGCTACACTTGCCACAGAAGACGCCACTTTTTACGAACACCAAGGCTATTCCTTGAGAAGTATGATTCGAGCCTTTAGGAACACGCTTTTTGGAGAAGGCCTCCAAGGAGGTTCAACGCTTACTCAACAAGTGGTAAAAAACACTCTTTTAACTCAAGAACGCACTATTACAAGAAAAATCAAGGAATTTATCTTAGCTTTACAACTAGAAAATAACTATACAAAAGAGCAAATCATTCAGATGTACTTAAATGAAACTCCTTATGGGGGGCAAAATTACGGTATTTACACCTCGGCAAAGGCTTATTTTAACAAAGAGCCCAAGGACTTGACTCTAGCAGAAGCCGCTTATATGGCAGGGCTTCCTCAAAGTCCTTCAAGATATTCCCAATTTGGGTTAGATCCGCAAGCAGGAATTGAGCGCAAAAATTATGTTTTGTATCTTATGAACGAGCGAGGTTGGGTGGGCCCTGATAAGAAACGAAAATTCATTAGTGACGAGGATTACGAGGCCGCTTTAGGCGAAAATTTAAACTTTCAGACTGCCGCAGTTTCGTTTGAAGCCCCTCACTTTGTGTTTTGGGCAAAAAATTATTTAATAGATCTTTTTGGCGAAGATGTTGTTGAGCAAGGAGGTTTGCAAGTTACAACTTCCCTAGACTTAGAGCTTCAACAAAAGGCCCAAGAAATAGTTTTTGACCAAGTAGAAAGTATAAAAACCAGTCATAATTTATATAACGGAGCTTTAGTTGCTATAGACCCAAAAACAGGCCAAGTTTTAGCAATGGTTGGCTCAAAAGGATTTTTTCTGCAATCAGAGCCAGATGGGTGTATCTCAGGTATCGCGGGTGACAACGGATGTAAATTTGATCCACAATTAAATGTGGCAATTTCGCCAAGGCAGCCAGGTTCCAGTATTAAACCAATAACCTATGCCACAATGCTTTCACAAGGCTATACAGCATCCTATCCATTCTTAGATGTCCCAACAAAATTTCCAGGTGCATCCCCTACTAAACCCTATGTCCCCGTAAATTATGATGGAATTTTTAGAGGCCCAATGTCTTTAAGAAAATCATTAGGCAACTCCTTAAACATTCCCGCTGTTAAAGCCTTACAAATTGTTGGCATAGACAGCATGATAGACGCTGCGGAAAAAATGGGAATTACCACTTTGTCTGATCGTGACCGATTTGGCTTGGCTCTGGGTCTTGGCGCAGGTGAAACAAAGCTTTTGGAAATGACCAATGCATTTGGAGTCTTTGCAGCAAATGGTTTATATAGAAAAGCTTCCCCAATTTTGGAGGTTCGCGACTCGTTTGGAAATGTTTTGTATAAACATCAAGATAAAGGGAAAAAAGCCCTTTCGGAAGAGGTGGCATTTTTAATTTCTGACATCCTTTCCGATGATGGTGCAAGATCTTCCGCTTTTGGGGCGGGAAGCCTTTTGAGTATATCTGGACATCAGGTGGCAGTTAAAACAGGTACAACTGATGATAAGCGCGATAACTACGCTATTGGTTACACTCCTTCTATTGTTGTAGGAACTTGGGTAGGCAATAATAATAATGAAAAAATGAATTCCGCTGTGGCCTCTGGTATTTCTGGTGCCACTCCTTTATGGCGAGAATTTATGTTGCATTTCCTTTCCAGTGTAAAAGAGCCAGAAAAATTTAAAGCTCCAAAAAATGTAGAAAAAGTAAAAGTTGATGAGTTAACAGGCATGCTCCCAATGGAGGGTTTTCCTTCGCGTGAGGAGTGGTTTATTAAAGGCACAGAACCCACATCCCGAAGTGAATGGTTTCAAAGAATAGAAATTTGCAAAGACGATGGAAGAATTGCCAATAAATCCTGTAAAGAAGCTGATAGAACAAAAGTTAATACTTATGTAAAAATTATTGCGGAACTTCCCGAATGGCAATATAGCGTTGACCAATGGGTTTATGAAAACTTTGGTGGCGACTCTAAATATTATCCTCCAGAGATGGAATCGGCTTTAAAATACGACTCTGATGGCGATTTAGATGATGATACGGACCCAGTTGTTAAAATTGTAAATATAAAAGATGATGACAAAATTCCCATGGTTTTTAGGCTAAAAGTGGAAGTTTCGACACCAAATGATGTGAAAAAGGTAAACATGTACATAAATGGTGAGAAATTTGCTGACGATTCTTCTGACCCTTATGGATATAACTTTTCCTTCCCCTACTCTGATATTGGCAAGAAAATGGAGTTAAAGGTTGTAGCAGAGGATTCTAAGGGGAATAAGGGTGAGGATGAGGTGGACTTTGAGATTGGTGGGTACTAATCCTGAAAATCCGTTTCTATAAGTTTGTATAAGAAAAAATCATATTTATGCACTTTGTTTGCTTTATTTACCCCATAGTGCTATAATATTGGCATTGTGTTGTTCTCTTAAAGTAGTGTCATATATAGAAAAAGAGCAGGAAATGCGCAGAATTTGGGTTGTTTTAGCGGTTGTCATGGCGCTGTTGGTTGTTTCGTCATGTGCTTCCGAGGCACCGTTATCCCCAGAGGATGGTGTATGGTCTCACGAATGCGATGTGCTGTCGGTATCCCGGCACACTTGGGAAGCGGAGTTGACATTGCCTACGGGCGTGCGCCTGCAAGTTAAGGCTGAGTTTGATGACTTCAATTACGCGATGCAAGAGTCCATACTTGCTTTTCGTATCACTCCAGTGGGGGAAAGATTTCATAGTCTGTATATTCGACCAGATGGAACATATGTTCCAGAGCTAACTTTTTTCGAAGAGTTATCCCAGATGGTCGCCGACTATCCAGGCGGATATCAAGGCTTTGAGAACGATCTGGAAAACACTGGAACTGACTGGGTTTGGTTACATGAGCAATTGTGGCTTGAGTGGGAGCAAATGTACTTCCCAGACGGCTGTAGAACTCTTTAAGCGTTTTTAGGTCATTGGTAGGATTTCTCTAAAGACCCTTTGGTTTATCCACTGGGTCTTCTTTTTTCCTATAAAATAAGATCTGAAATTGAGTAAATATTAAATTGGCTCTGCCCTTTTTGGGTAATATCCAGAGAATTCCAAATACATTTTCTCAGAAATTAAATCCGCTTCAAATAAAGGCAATAGTATCTCCTCAGCAAATTCTTCAGGTTTCAGCCAATTTGCGGTTATAGCTATAGCTTCCCCATTTGTATCCTCCGCCCAAGCTCCTTTTCCCAAGACAACTGTGTCAGGTCGGGAAAGTTTGGCGGCTGTGTTCCCCATTCCATTTTTGTTAAAAATTTCTTCCACCTCACTTTTGAGTGTATCCTCTCCTAAAAAGGTAACTTGTGAATGTGAGTGTGCTTTATGTATAACTACTCTGGTTCCTTCTGGATTCTCATATACTCTAATATCACCTAGTTCCATGGTTTCGCATTTAGCAAGTTCCTCAGTTTTCATAATAATATTATACTCACTACACTTATTTTTCCCAGTTTCTTAGCTTATATCTTTGAAAAAAGAAGGATTAGAAGCGGTGGGGCCTCTAATCCTTTTTGGATTTCTAGGGTAGTGTGAACTCTTTAGGAAATCCCTCTGGAAGTTCCCCACCAAATACCAGAACATCTCCTCTTCTTACCACCTCTTGGGGAAATTTGACTCTGATTTCGAATCCAGGGGGTGTCCCTGAGATGTCATGGCCAAAAATTACCCAACCCTTTTTTTCTCGGATGCCTTAGGTGCAACTACTGCCTCAATTCTTTGCATCATAACCTCCTTTATATCCTTATGATAGATCTGCCACATTTTACATTTTTGCAATGGAAAAATCCACTTAATATTCCATGTATGTAAATCTTGCCACATTGACAGAAACCCCACTCTTGTTTATTATCAACAGCATGGAACCTTCTGTTATTTCTGATTTAGAAGCCCTTAAAAAGCAAGTAGAGACCGAACTTGCCTCTGTTTTAACCCCTGAACAAGCCGATGCACTTTGGCTTAAATACTTTGGGAAAAGCGGAATTTTAAAACAAGTGGCTTCGCAAATGGCAACCCTTCCCCCAGAACAAAAAAAAGATTTTGGAATCAAATTTAACGCTATAAAAGCCGATTTAGAAGCAAAAATCCAAGCCAAAATTTCTCAGGTTTCCCAAAAAGAAGAAACCCCTTTAGACAAATTTTCTAAGACCCTTCCTGGAAAAAAGCCTCAAATAGGCCATTTACACATAATTACACAAGCAATTCGTGAAATTGTGGAAATTTTTAAACCCTTGGGATTTACCCGCGTAAGATACCCCGAAATTGACTGGGATTATTACGCTTTTGAGGCTTTAAATATGCCAGAAACTCACCCTGCTAGGGATGAATGGGAGACCTTTTTTGTGGATGCCCCAGAGCATGCCAGTTTAGGAAAAATGGTTATAACTCCGCATACTTCCAATGGGCAGGTTAGAGAAATGTTAGAAGGCCAGCTTCCTATTAGGATGCTTAACATCTCCCGATGTGGCCGCCGCCAATCCGATTTAACTCATAACCCTTCGTTTTACCAATTTGAAGGCTTAGTCATTGATAAGGGTATAAATATTACTCATTTAAAGGGCGTACTTGATTACTTTGCCAAAAACTTCTTTGGACCCGACAGAGTTACCCGACTTAGGCCTTACGACTTTAGATTTACAGAGCCAAGCTTTGAAGTTGATATAAACTGTGGTCTTTGCAAAGGGGAAGGTTGCAAGTTTTGCAAGGGTGGCTGGTTAGAACTTGGTGGGGCAGGTATGGTTCATCCCAATGTTTTAAGAGCTGGAAAAATTGACCCAGAAATATATACCGGATTTGCCTTTGGATGGGGTGTAGAACGCACCTACATGATGAAATCTGGTACAAAAATTGATGACATTCGCCTTTTGCTAAGTAATGATTTAAGGTTTTTGGAGCAATTTTAATGAATATACTAGTCCCCCATTCTTGGTTAAAAGATTATATACAAACCGATTTATCGCCTGAGAAAATTGCAGAAATACTTTCCTTGCATGCTTTTTCAGTGGAAAAGATTTTGACCCAAGAAGACGGTGATTTGGTTTACGAAGTGGAAATAACCCCAAATCGAGGAGATGTTTTATCCATTTTAGGTGTTGCTCGCGAGTTAAAGGCAATTTTGCCAGCAAAAGGTCATTCGGTTGGGTGGCAGAAGAAAGAGGTTGCGGCTAAAGAAGTATTGGTTGGGGAGGCAGAACAAAAACCACTACAAGTGGAAATTCAAGATCCAACTTTGGTACCAAGGTTTTGTGCTGTAATTTTGGACAATGTAAAAGTGCAGGATTCGCCAAGGGCAATGCGAGACCGTTTGGAAAAGGTAGGAATTAGGCCTATTAACAATGTCGTTGATGTCACAAATTACATGATGATTGATTTGGGACAGCCTATGCATGCGTTTGATTATGACAAGATTTTAGATGCAAAAATGGTGGTGCGAGAGTCTTTGGAAGGTGAAAAAATTACGACTTTAGATGGGGTGGAACGCACTTTACCAGCAGGAGTTATTGTTATTGAAGATGGCACAGGTCGTTTAATTGACCTTTGTGGCATTATGGGGGCACAAAATTCAGAAGTGGATGAGCATACAAAGCGAATTTTATTGTTTGTCCAAGTTTACGACCCCGTTAAGATTAGAAAGGCCTCCATGGCCTTGGGTCACAGAACAGATGCGGCTTTAAGGTTTGAAAAAGGAATTGATTATTTGGGCGTAGTTCCTTCTCTTTGGAATGCGGTAGAAATGTTAGAAGAAAATGCGGAAGCCACCTTGGTATCAGGTCTAATTGACATAGAGAACAAAAAATATACTCAAAAGGAGGTAACCGTTGATTATGACAAGATTTCCGCCATTGCTGGGGTGCCAGTTAGTGTTAGGGAGATTCAGTCTATTTTAACTGGGCTAGGTTTTGAGTTTGCAGAAAATGATGAGGGAAAAGATGTGGTTGTAGTTCCTTCGTGGAGGGTTGATGACATAGAAATCCCCGAAGACTTAGCAGAAGAAGTGGTGAGAATTTTGGGGTACTAT
>CAZHSR010000019.1:0-15969 GCA_964535155.1 uncultured Candidatus Saccharibacteria bacterium | reverse complement strand
AATTCCACTTTTGACCCTTCCCTTTGCGCGCGTTTTATAGAATACTTACAACTGTCAGATAAATCTGCCCACAAATCCCCCTCACTTTTTGCTAAATCTATAAAAATCGTCGCTGGTGGAGACAAGGGCGAACCCTGTGCAATATATTCCTCCTCCAAAACCTTTAAGTCCTGATCCAAACTTGGCTCAATCTTTATCATTGTAATTTTATTTTCAAAAGCCACCTTTTCTATCTCTTCCAAATCTTGGGCCGTAACTTTTGCAGGGCGCTGAACTTTTATAGCCTTTCCAAACTTATTATCCATTAAGGCAGCATTCACTCCATTAGAGGTTTTTACCTTTTGCCATCCCAAAAATTCCAAATAGGAAGCCCACTCATCTGATTGTCTAATATCTAGAGGAAACATTTACTTTAGCCTTTTTATAAAATTTAAAACCTGCCATCGCAACTTATTTGCTATATTAAAGGCCTTATACAAAGCTGGATTTAGCACCAAATCATACGAAGGGATGTACTGCACATGTCTAGCACCAAATTTAACCTTAAAATTTGTAAATCCAAAATAAGGGTCAGTCCTGTCTTCTAAGTCAGCATTTGCTCCCCACATATCAAATTCCCTACAACTATTTGCCTTTCCAAGTAAAATACCTTCCCAACCGAGAAAATTACTAGCATGCAAATTTTGATACTTTTCTGAAGAGCCTCCATAGGGATAGTAAATAACGCCATCATAAATAAAAAACATCCAAGCAGCTAACGGCTCCCCTTTGTAAGAGGCAATTAAGATTTTTGCTACTTTTTCAGCGCCCAAGATTTCCCAAATCTTTTGATAATAGCTTTTTGGATGAATGTAAAATCCTTGTCTTTCTGCGGTTTGTAAGGACAAATTGTAAAAAGTCTCAAAATCTTCTGGGGAAGTGGCTTCTGTAACTTCAACTCCTTTTTTTTGAGCAAGCTTTATATTGTACCTATGCTTTGAATGCATATTTGCTAACAATTCCTCTTCTGAAGGTTGCAAATCTAGAATTAGATTATATTGCGTAAAAGTTAATTTTGCGGCAAAAGTGCAACCTGCATTTGTAAAGATTTGTTGAGCTTCCTTTGCCTGCGGGGAGTCTATTAAGACATTGGGAACATCAAAATTTATGGCAATGCAATTTTCCTGTTGTAAAGAGGATTTAAGTGCAGAAAAATCAATTTTAAAAGGGGCAACTTTTGGACAATAAGCATAAAACTTTCCAGTAAAAGGAATTGCATGTTTTGTATAAAAAACTTCACCAATGCGAACAGTTTGCGTACCAAAAGATTGTTTAAATTTTTCCCAAACTGGGGATTGAACTATATGCACAATGGCAGTATATCACTAATGGGGAGCCTTAAGACCTAATTATTTGAAGACACTTCAAGCTTACTGGAAAACTTGTTTAGTAAATCCCTAGATGTCAAATATTCAATTAAACTGGTATCCGTTTCATAAGCAGTAAAAAATTTCCTAACTTTGCCGTTTTTAAATCCAATGAGAAAAATGGACCAGTATGGGTATCGAGCTCTTAAATTAAAGTTTATTTTATCAACAGTGTGATCAATAAAAGCTATATCTTCGTATTTGTAAGTGGAGCATTTCTTGACTGGAAAAAAGAAATCGCAAATGGAAAATGTGAATGTTTCAAAAGTGATACTTCTAAAAAATAAATATAAGCCTAAATAAAAAAGAAGACCTGATACGAAATATAGTATTACTACAATTGTGTCTGGGTCCAAAATGGACCAAATCAAAAAGATTGTGCCAAAAAGAAAAGAGATAAATCCGTAAGGGCGACTTGGGTAGTATTTTTTATATTCTTTGATAAGTTTCATGACTTAAAGGAATAATATCACTTAAGAGATATTCCGATTTCTTTATCACCATCCAAAACCCCCTCCAAAACAGCCAAATTCTTCTCCTTGCCTAATTCCGCGGGCTTAAACGAACTTATTTCCGTCCCAAAAGGACCCTTAAAGCTAAATCTAAACAAATCACCCTTTGTGCCTGCCTGTTTTTGCCAATACAAAGCGTAATCTTTGACCTCTTTATTTAAAGACAAAGTCTCTGGCAAATCATAAGAAATTTCCACCCTCAAAGTTTCCTTTGGCTGCATAACAAAACTTGTTGCAAAAACTGTTTTACCTAACTCCCCCGATGTAACCACCTGCCCAAAAATATCCGTCACCTCAAGCTCATTGCGCACCATTTTTGCCCCTGTCAACTTTGCCCCTGCGGGAACATAAATTCGCACATAATCCGTGTAAGGACCTCCCGGCCAAGCATTATCTTCTCCATTGTGCTGATAATTCATTTGCAAAGTTGATCGCAACAATCCATCCCGCGTGTCTGAAGTAACTGAATATTCATAAGCATTTTTTACAAAGTAATTGGCCTTTGTTCCACCAAGATTTGCATTCACGACCATTAGGAAATCTCCCTCTGTTGCAACAACTCCTCCATTCCATTTTTTATCTGACAAATAAGAGGACATAACTGGATCCTTTAAATAAACTTGCAAACTTCGCGACCCAAGTGAGTTCACAATTGAACCTCCAAATTCTGGCAATTTATCTGACGAAAGACCAAAAAGTCGCTCCATTAATTTGCCTCCTAAAATTGTTAAGAAACTTCTCTTTTCACTTATGCCTTCCTGATAATCAAATTCGGCATGAAATTGAGCTCGTTCATAAAGATTTTGCGAATTTATTTCCTCATTGTATGCCGCCAAGAAAATTGGTCCTGTCACTTCTAGCAAAGACTGAACCATGTTTAAGTCTAGGGCAATCACCCCATCAAAGGAGCGGTTTTCTAACTTAAAAAACAAATCTTCTATTGAAGCCACTGTTTGTGGAAAATCTGGCGACCAATTTGCGTTTCTAATATGCAAAATATCTTCATTTAGGAAATCTTTTATTGGCGCGGGAACTTCCGAAACAATTTTACGAACATCTATTTGACCATCTGGGTTATAAATATCGTCAATTACCAGGCTACGAATTTTTCCTTTATCCAAAGTGAGCAGAGCATAAGAGCCTATAAATCCACCTGTTGGGCGAATTTCATTTGAATTTTGGAAAAGTAAAAGGTATTTTTGCTCCTTATTTAAACCTAAAACATTTGGAAGGGAATCTGCAATTAGCAAAACTTCCCTTAAAAGAGTATCCGAATGGGCTAAAACTTCTCCGTATTGAGTAATCTTTGGTTGTAAGGCTTTTGGGAGGCTTTCTGGCGAGACCTGATCAAAATTAGCTAGTGCCATATCCATGCTTTTTCTTGCATAAGTAAGCTCTTTTACACTTGTTGCAAAATCCTCATCTGCAAAAGTATCAGGAGAGTTTGGTTTAAGTACTTCCCAAACCGAATTAAAAGGATCCAAAGCTTTTGAAGTTCTGTATAAGGCTCCGCTAAAATAAACTGAAGATTCTAAGGTATTGTCTAAAGAAATATAAGTTGCTTCTTTTCCTGTCAGGCGGAAAATCCATCGAGTTTGCTTAAACGAATTTCTTGCCTGTAAAAAGTTTGTAAATGCTTTGCGAGCTGACTCCTGAGAAGAGCTGGTTTGCAGTTGTGAAAGGTTTAAAGACACTTCTTCTAGTGAGGATAATCCTTGTTTTGCAAATAAAACTGTAAGCGAAAGGGGAGCAATAAGGGCAAAAAGTACTGCCACTAAGATCCCAAAAAGGACATATTTTTTGGTATTGGCTTTAGGGGCAGGCTGTATCGAGGATTCTCCTCGGGGTTTAGCACGAAACTTATCCCCTAGTTTTGGTAATTTCACCTTGGGGAGCCTAAAAATCACCCTTGGAACCTTAATTTTAGGAAGTTTTATAGGCTTCTTTTCAGGAATCCTTGCTATTTCTTGCTTTTGTGGGGCTTCAAATCGAGGAGAATCCTCGGCCAATTTTTGCTCAATCATTTTGGCAGGCTTAAACGCATGCAAATTTGTGTCATAACCAAAGCTCTCCAAAGTAGCCTTTAGACCAGCTTTAATGTTTACTTCTGCCTCCCATCGAGGGATTTGTTCCCCAACTAAAGTATCAAAACTTAAGCTAACCTCTTTGGGGGCATCCACATAGGTCATTTTTAAATCGGAATTAGACATGCTCCTTAAGACAAACGCTAACTCCAAATCCGCATGAGAAGCTTCTCCTAAAAGTTTAAACACTCGCCCAGAAGTCTTTTTATAAAATAAAGCTTTTATCAAGCCATCAACCGCATCGGAAATATACAAATATGGCAATTTATCAACGCCATCCCCCAAAATTCTCAAAGGACGACCATCCAAAATTGAACTCAAAAACCCACTTAAGCCTTCCATAGAATCTAAACTCATACCAGGACCATAAACAGGGCCAAGTCTTACAATTCTTCCATCAAGCTTTTTCTTTTGAACATAATCCCAAACCAGAGATCTTAAAAATTCACTGTTTTTATCGTAAGAAAAATCGGAAAGAGATTCGGATCCAGCATTACTAAGACTTTTTATGCCAACGCCACTAGAACCGCCCAACCCATCATCCCTGTTCCTAACCAAGGAAAAACATGGCTCCACCAAAGCAAATTTTGCTTTTGAAGCAACAGCTAAATCCAATAAGCTTTTTGTACCAAAAGCCTGTGCCACCAAATCCTCCCCCTCATCTGATCCAACATTTCCAAAATCATCTGGGTACATCAACTGAAAAACATAATCTACAGATTCAATTTTATTGGGGACTCCAGAATTTAAATCCACATTAAAAAGTGCAAAATTTGGATTTTTTAAAAGCTCCCCTGCTCTTGCTCGAACCTCGTCGTTTACTACATCTAAAGCAACAACCCTTGCCCCTTTTTCCAACAAGACTTTGCACAAATTTAAACCCAAATAAGAAACACCGTTAGAGACAAGAAAAGTAGGGACTGAGGCAGATTTTTTAATTATAGAATCTTTAGGCATATGGGCAGTTTCTTAATTTAGTATATAACAAAAATTTATGCATTATAATGGTTTTATGGACTTAAAAGAGGTACTTGATTTCTTTGCAAAAACTTATAAAAACTTGGCGATATGTTTTGTTTTAGGACTTTTTTCTGGCGTAGCTACATTTGCGCTTTTACCAACAAAATATATTAGTAGTGGAACCTTGTTTGTAGGCCGAAAAGTGACAAAAGAAACAGAATTTTATGCCTATTCTGGCTATTATGATCAACAAACTGCACTTTCTTTTACTAACACTGTGAGAGGGTTTTTGGAAGATAAAAATTTACATGCTGAAGTGCTTAAAGAATTAGACCTTAATGTAACCGAAAGGAATTTGCGTAGTTTAAGGCGAAAAATTAGGGTTAAAAATGCGGGTCCTCAATTGATAAATGTAGAAGTTCGTGCAAATTCGGTGGAAGAGTCGGAAAGAATTTGGGAGGTTTTGACGGGGATTACAACCAAAACAATAGAGGATCTAAATCAAAAAGCGGATTCACAACTTTTTGTGGAGGCTACAAATTCCAAGATTTGGACAAGAGACTTAACTCAAAATCCATTTATTTTTGGGGCAATTGGCGGACTGGTTTTTTTAGGAGCAGGAACCTTCTTTTTGGCACTAAAAACATATTTTTATAAAAATCTGCCCCAGAAAGAGGAAAAATAATGGAAAAATTTACTTTATATACAGATGGCGGTTCTAGAGGGAATCCAGGCCCTTCCGCAGCGGGAGTAGTTCTTTGCAACTCCAAGGAAGAAATAGTAAAAAAAGGCGGAAAGTACTTGGGCAAAGGAACAAATAATGAAGCGGAATATCAAGCATTGGTTCTAGGCTTAAAAACAGCAATTCAAGAAGGCGTGAAAAATTTGGAATGTATTTTAGACAGCGAGTTAATTGTTAAGCAGCTCAAGGGCATTTACAAAATGAAAAGTCCAAATCTCATGGGATTTTTTGCTGAAATAAAAAGACTGGAACCCAAGTTTGACTCCATTGAATACAAACATGTTAAAAGAGAAAAGAATAAAGAAGCTGATGCAATGGTAAATTTAGCTTTAGACAAATTTTTATCCTAATATGACAAAAAAAGAAAATGTGGAAGATTCGGTTTTAAGGGCACTTCAATATTCAAATATTTTTCACTATCCTTTAAGTTTTTTTCAAATTGCTATGTATATAGATGAAAAAATTGCGTATGAGGATTTGCAAAATTCGGTTAAAAAGCTGGTGCAAAAAAAAATTGTTATAAAAAAGGGAAATGCTTATAGGCTGAAGGGGGAAAAATGTGTAAATTGGAATCAAAAGCAGACGCAGGCAAAAAAGTTGTATAAAAAGTATTCAAAGTTGCTAAAAGGATTAGAGAGAATTCCTTGGATTCATATGCTTGCTCTCACAGGAAGTTTGGCAGCCTCAAATCCAGAAGATAAGGATGATGTTGATATTTTTATTATTGCAAAAAAGAATCGACTCTGGCTAACAAGGTTTTTTGTTGTAATGTACCTAAAGATTTGGGGTATTTATAGAACGCCAGAAATGCCAAGCGGAAAAATTTGCCCAAATTTGTTGGTTTCAGAAAAGGCTCTGGCATGGCCAAAAGAAAAGCAAAACGCTTATGTGGCAGCAGAGATAGTGCGAATGCAAGTGGTTATAAATAGAAATAATGCGTATTTACGATTTTTATCACAAAACAAATGGATAAACGAGTTTTTTCCAAATTTTGAGTTTGAAGAGGTAGGTAAATTGGAAGGGAGATTGCCAAATGTTTTGGATTTATTTGAAATCGTTTTCTTTTTTGGGCAAAGGGTTTTCATGAGTCCAAAAATTACAACCGAAGAGGTAAGAAAGAATTTTATTCATTTTAATAAGTACGACAAAACGGAGGAGATTTTGGGAAAATATGAGGCTTAGTTTATGTTAGAAGACTCTTTTCGCTATTTCCCAGATAATTCTTAGCCAAAATAGCATTTCCAGTTGTCCCATTTTTGAGGACAACTAGCAAACCACAGTTTAAAGGGTTCAGCTTTTGGGGAGGGTATTGACAGTATAAGACGAAATGCGTTTCCTATACTCACACAATCAGTAGGGTACTTTTCTCATCACTACCTTCTAATTTCAGCTGTAAACAAATTATTAACGACTGAGGGTCTCTTTTCTTAAACATAGATTTCAACCAAACAGCACAGGGAGCATGAATTCTAAACTCTTTGCCTCACAGCCTCATACAAAACCACAGCAGTAGAAGCCGTTACACTCAAAGAATTTGCCTGCCCAAACATAGGGATTAAAATCTTCTCATCCGCATTTTTTAACCATAAATCGGTTAAGCCTGCGTACTCTGTGCCCATAACAATAGCTATAGAACCAGTTAAATCTAGATCTGTATAAACATGCTCTGCTTGAGGGGAAGTAGCCAAAGTTTTTACACCATTTTCCTTGCACCAATCAATAGCTTCCTGCGAAGAGGCCTGCAAAATGTTAATGCTAAAAAAGGTACCAACGCTGCTTCTTATGGTTTCTGGATTGTAAATGTCAGCACGCATGTCACACACAATTACGCCCTTTGCTCCAGCATTATCGGCAAGTCTAAAAATTGCTCCAAGATTTCCAAGTTTTTCAATGGATTCTATGACAATGTAGATTCCATTTTTTTCCGATTTATAACCTAACAACGGATTAGTTTTTTGCGGAGCAACCGCAACTAAACCCTCGGGGCTTTCAAAAGAGGAAAGTTTTGTAAAAACATGTTCAGGAACTTCTGTAATTATGACTCCCTTGTCTTTACATTGAGAAATAATTTCCTGATTATTAAACTTTTCTCTTAGTAATTCATTGCAAACAAAAAGCTCTTCCAAGGGGTAATTGTTTTGCAGAGCAAATTTAATAGGATAATACCCTTCCACTAGAAATTTCTTCTGCCCATCGCGATATTTCTTCATTTTTAGCTTTGTAGTTTCTTTAATTTTTGGGTTTTGTTTGCTTGTTATTAGCATAGATGTAGTATATATCAACAAAAATATATTTCAACCAAAATTGCTTGACACTTGGCACTCATGGTAATAGACTGACAAGAAGAGCGTATAAACGCCAAGATTACTTAATTAACATCATAGGAGGTGAAATAAAGTAGATGGCAATAGTAAAATGGAATCGATGGGGTCCTTCCCTTTGGGATGAGGATCTCTGGCCAACTTTTAATTCAAACTGGGATAATTTCCCACAATCTTCAGGATTAGATATTTACGAAAAAGATGACTTTGTTGTAGTGGAAGCTCAAATTCCTGGTATTCCAGAAGATAAAGTAGAAATTTTCTGGGAAGGAAATGTTTTAACCATTGAAGCCTCAATGGAAGAAACTGATGAGCAAAAAGAAGCCAAGAAGGCTGTTTACAAGGAGACAAGACAAAGGTCTTTCCATTATTCTGTAAACCTTCCAAGAGGGGTAAATGCTGACAGGGCTGATGCAGAAGTGACAGATGGGGTACTAAAGGTAACTATTCCTGTAGCGGAAGAGGAGAAGAGAAAGAGGATTGAGGTTAGAGGAAAAAATAGTTAGGATAAGATCTTTATGAGGCTGAGGAAGAGGGGGTTTTTCCCTCTTCCTTTGGGGTCTTAATATCTCTAAATCCAAGAATTCTGTGATTTTCAACAAAAATTTGTAGAAAATGTTGTAATTTTCCCGAAATTGAGTAAAATAACACATATGATACATTCTTTCTCGTGCGAAAACTTTTACTCCTTTGGGGAGAAATCCTCTCTAAACTTTAAGGTGAGTAATATAACTCCTAAAGGTAATGGATATTTTGAGACCCCTTTGGGCAATAAACTCTCAAAGGTAGAAGCAGTAATTGGAGCTAATGCTTCTGGTAAAACAAACCTCCTAAAAGTCTTGCCTTTCTTTCGTTGGATAATTATAGAATCGTTTAATCGAAGTCCTGAATCCAAAATTCCGATTCACACTTTTTTGGGAAGCGATACTAATAAATCTGCAAATTTATCTGTTGTTTTTGAAATAAATGAGGGGATATATATACACTCTCTTACCGTGAATAAGGAAAGAATATTAAAAGAATCTCTCAAAGTTACAAGTTTTAAAAAGAAAAAGTATTCCACAAAAACTCTATTCTCTCGAAAATGGGATAAACAAAAGAACAACTATATTCTTAAGGATCCTAGCTTTGATTTGCCTGAAGGTGTAGAAAACTCACAGCGTACAAACGCAAGTTTATTAAGTACTGCTATTCGACTAAATCATAAAGAAAGTCAACATATTGCAAAATATTGGGAACAAATAGAGACCAATGTAGTAGAGGCAGGGTGGCTAGGTGACCCCAGCACACCTAATAAATTACCACAATGGTTTGAGGCTTTACTATTCTATAGTAACAATGAGAAGCTAAAAGAGGCGGCCGAAAAGTTATTATCTCAATTTGATTTGGGACTTAATCAAATTCTTTTCGATAAAGAAAAGTCCGATAACGAAATAACAATAAAGAATATACAAGCCGTACATCTTTTTGGCGCAAAAGAACATAAACTTCCTATAATATATGAATCTTCGGGTACTAAACAATTGTTTGTAATACTGAAAATCATATTAAATGCACTTGCAACAGGAAGTATAGCAATAGTAGATGAATTTGATGTAAATCTACACCCTGAAATAGTAATAGAGCTGTACAATCTCTTTATACATCCAGAGACCAACCCTAAAAATGCGCAGTTACTTATTAGCACACACAGTCACTTACTCCTAAGCATTATAGATAAGTACCAAATTACTTTAGTAGAAAAAAATGAGAAAGGATCAAGCGAGTCATGGCGACTAGACACTATGACTGGGGTACGCTCAGATGAAAATTACTATGCAAAATATATAGCAGGTACATATGGAGCTATACCAAATATTTAGCAAAAAATGGCAAGAACTGACCCTAAAAAAGGACTACATAAACAGGCTAAGAATACTCTTTTGATATATGGAGAAGGCTTGAACGAAGAGATCTTTTTAAAGTATCTGAAATCACTATATGCGCATAATAAAGGTATAGCTATAAAGATCCGAAGGGGAAAGGGAGGGGATCCACTAAGCCTAGTCGAGGATGCACTTAAGTATCCTGGAGAATTCATGCAAAGGATTGTAATACTGGATAATGACAGAGATGCAAAGGAAATGGAAAGAGCAAGAAAGAAAGCCAAGGAGGAAAAACTCGAGTTGATAGAAAATACTCCGTGTTTAGAGGGTACCTTGCTGTCGATACTTGTTTCAGGAAAAAGTTTTAACACAAAAAGCTCCCCTTGGTGTAAGAAAAAGTTTGAAGAGGAATACATAGGACGAGACAAACGAAACGATTTGGAAGAATACAGAAAAGTCTTTAAAAAAAAGATATTGGAAGCCCAAAGGGGGAACATTTCTCAATTGAGCATAATCATCTCCTATATGGAAAACGAGATGTTGGGTTAATAATAAACAGACAAAAAAAGGCCCCGTAAGGGGCCCTTTCTTTATTGCGCAAAAAGTCTAAATTTACATCATCCCATCCATACCGCCCATTCCTCCCATGCCACCCATGCCAGCACCACCCATAGGCTCATCCTTCTTAGGCTCTTCTGCAATCAAGCAATCCGTGGTTAAAACCATAATTGCGACAGATACTGCATTCTGCAAAGCGCTTCTGGTGACTTTTGCGGGGTCAATAATTCCTTCCGAAATCATGTCGCCGTAAGACATAGTCATTACATTAAATCCGATGTTTTCCTTTTTACCTTTATAATCGGCTTTTTCAGAAGCAAAGGCTAAACCTGCCAAAACTTCTCCGGAATCTTTACCAGAGTTTTCAATTAACCTTTTAATTGGCCTGTCTAAAGCAGCAAACAAAATATTAGCGCCAGTTTGCTCGTCTCCTTCAAGCTTAAGATCAGAAATGGCTTCTCTTGCTCTCAAAAAGGCAACTCCTCCACCAGGTACAATACCTTCCTCTACAGCGGCTCTTGTTGCATTAACGGCATCCTCAACACGAAGTTTCTTTTCCTTAAGCTCAGTTTCTGTTGCAGCTCCAACATTTAATACAGCCACTCCTCCGGAAAGCTTTGCCATTCTTTCTTTTAATTTATCTTTATCATAATCGGAATCAGAAGCATCCAATTGAGCCTTGATTTGGCTAATTCTGTCATTTATCTTTTCTTTAGTGCCTTGACCACCTACAACAGTAGTGTCATCTTTGGAGGCAACCACTTTTTCGGCACGGCCTAGGTCCTCAACTGTAACTGAATCCAATTTTCTACCCATATCAGAGCTAATCATGGTAGCGCCGGTTAAAACGGCTATATCTTCTAACATGGCTTTTCTGCGATCGCCAAAGCCTGGGGCTTCCACTGCCAAAGCATTAAAGGTTCCTCGCAATTTATTAACTACCAAAGTAGCCAAAGCCTCGCCTTCAATTCCTTCGCTTAAAATTACTAAATTCTTAGAAACTTTAACCAAATTTTCTAGCATTGGTAAAAGCTCTTGAATATTAGTCACTTTTTGATCAGTTACTAAGATGTAAGGATCCTCAATTTCCGCGACCATCTTTTCTGAATCGGTAATAAAGTAAGGAGAGGTATACCCTTTATCAAACTGCATCCCTTCTTTGTATTCCAAGTCCATTTCTAAACCCTTGGACTCACCCACTGTTAAGACACCGTCATCTCCAACTTTATCCATAGCTTCGGCAATAATATTTCCAATTCTCTCATCTTGAGCAGAGATTGTTGCTACTTGAGCGCGTTCTTCTTTAGTGGAAATTTTTACTGCTAAATTGCCGATACTTTCAACAACTTTTTCTAGTGCTTTTTCTAGGCCACGACGTAAAATCATGGGATTTGCCCCCGCAGAAATATTTCGTAAACCCTCATCCACAATAGCTTGGGTTAAAAGAGTTGCAGTTGTTGTACCATCCCCTGCAATATCATTTGTCTTTGTAGCGGCCTCTCTAACGAGTTGCGCCCCCATGTTCTCAAATGGGTCTTTTAGTTCTACCTCTTTTGCAACAGTTACACCATCATGAACAACTTGAGGTGCTCCCCAACTTCTTGCCATAGCTACATTTTTTCCCTTTGGACCAAGAGTTGTAACTACTGCCTTTGCTAATTTGTCTATACCTGCTTTTAATTTCTGACGAGCTTCGTCATCATAAATTATGTTTTTTGCTGACATAAAATTCCTTTCTTTTTGCTATAATTCCTTTTTAGGCTTTCTAAATAATTACTCTTCGATAACTGCAAGAATATCCTCCTGCTTAACCAAAATATGCTCTTCACCATTTAGCTTAATTTCAGTTCCTCCCCATTTTTTGTACATAACAACATCTCCAACTTTTACTTCAACAGGAATTAAGTTGCCATCTTTGTCCTTTGTACCGGGACCAGTGGAAATAATTTTACCTTCTTGGGGCTTTTCTTTTGCAGAATCTGGAATAACTATTCCGGAAGGGCGAGTTGTTTCCCCTTCCAATGGTTTGATTAACAAGTAATCAAATAGTGGTTGAACTTTTTTCATATACCTCCTTTTAAATAAATAAACTTTGTAATTAATTCTTACACGACACTGTATTTTATAGCACTCTCCATGGAAGAGTGTCAAGGGGTTTCAAAAAAACCATTAATAAAGCAAAACTTCCAATCTCAAATCCCTAATCCATGTAAATTAACTGCTTAATATTTCGCACATCCTGTTCCATTCTAGGAATCTTCCTTATCTCCTTATCAATTTTATCCGCCCCATGAATAATTGTTGTATGATCCCGTCCCCCTAGCAACTCTCCAATAGCAATAAGTGGCGTTCCTGTCATCTCTTTTAGCAAGTACATGGCTATCTGCCTAGGAATAACAAAATCCTTTGTCCTTCTTGGTCCTTTTATATCCGCTTTTGTAACCGAAAAGTACCTACATACAGCATTCATAATTTCATTTGGATTAGCTTTTTCTTTTTTCTCTGGAATAATTTGTCCCAAAGCTCTTCCCGCATTTTCCACAGAATATTCCAAACCTTGTGATTTTATATGCGTTAGAACTTGTATATACGCGCCTTCTAGTTCTCTAATGTTTGTATCCACTTTTGCAGCAACAAAATCTATCATCTCATCCGTAACTTCATCTTGATTTAAATCTCTCCTGTTTCTCAAAATGGCAATTCGCATTTCAATTGTGGGAGATTGAATATCTGTTGTAATGCCACTTCCAAATCTAGAAGTCAGCCTTTCTTCCAAATTATTAAAATCCTTTGGAGGCCTATCCGAAGTTATTACTATCTGCTTCTTATGCATCTGCAACTCATTAAAAGTATGAAAAAACTCTTCTTGAGTGGAATCTTTTCCCACCATAAATTGAATATCGTCAATTAGCAGAACATCTGCTTCCCTAAATTTTTTTCTAAACCTTTCCGTTAGCGTCTTTTTTGCCTGAAACGGTGCCTGAATAGTTTCCACAAGCTCATTTGTAAATTTTTCACTTGTTGTATAAACAACTTTTAAATGGGGCTTTTGGTCAATAATATGATTTCCTATTGCATGGATTAAATGCGTTTTTCCAAGTCCTACTCCTGAGTATAAAAACACAGGATTGTATTGCACTCCAGGGTTATTTGCCACTGCCCATGCTACAGAATACGCCAGTTGATTATTTGCTCCCATTACATAATTTGCAAAAGTATATTGAGGCACAAGTCCCGCCTTTTCCTTTAATTGGGTTGTTTCCACCTGAGTCTCTTTGGAAGTTTCCTTTGGCGTAATCTCTCCAAATAAAGGAGTCTCTAGTTCTTCGGCAAGTTTTCTTCCTTTACTTTTCTTAACTTTAGGATCTGGTCGCCTTACAACATAATTAATTTTATAATTTCGCTTTCCTACTTCATTTACAGTGTTTTGAATCAAAGAAGCATAATTTTTTATTATTTTGTCCTTGGCGTGATCAGAGTTGCAAACAAGGTCAATTGAATCTTCTGTTAAATTTTCTGCCTCAGTAGTTTTTATAAAAGTATTAAAAATCAAATCACTTAAAGTGATATTTAAAGCTACCTGAACTGATTCCCACAAGGTGAGTACATCTGGTTTTTGGTTTGTAGTTACATCTGTAGTTACAACCGATGTATTTGTTGTCTCAGCAACTTTTTCTTCTTGGTTTTCGGGCATAAGTTATTTTGGGGCAGTAATTTTTAAATTGTTCTGTGTATAACTTTAGTCTACTTATCCACAGTATCAAGCGATGGGGGTTGGGTCGTTTGGAATCGTGTTACCAATGTTTCTCAGCCACTATTTTACAGGCAAAAAATCTGTCTCAAAAACCCTTCCATCGCTTGTTTGCGTCACAAATTGCACATAATGTGTTCGTTCTGGCAAAATCTGAGCAATTTGCAATTGCGTCTTTCCCAAAATTTCACCTTTAATTACTTTCTTATTTGTCGCCAACGGATGTGTGCCATACAAAACATATCCTGTTACTGGAACTTTTGCGCTAAATTCCAAGTTTAATTCTGTGCCGCCTTTTGTCTTTTTTGCAGAAAACTCTTTTATAGGTGTCCAAGTTTTTATGTAGATATATGCTGTTGCAACAACAATTACCGTAAGTGCTCCTGCAGAAAGCAACGCTGTCACCACCGAAAATTTCTTTGCCGTTTTTTCCAGTTTTTTTTGTTCTGTTTTAGACTTTTTCCACATATTTAAAAGCTTATTCAATTTCTGCAATCTCTTCTCCCACGCCCAATTCTTCCAAACCTTGCGAAGACTTCATTTCCCTTAATTTATCCCAATTCCTCTCAAATTGATCCTTGTCCTTTTCCAGTTGGCGCTCAATTTCTTCCACTGCTCTAATAATTGCCGATTCCAAAGTAAATTCCTTCTCTTGTGCAAAATAACTTTTCCCTTTAACAATAAGTTCAATTTTTGTTTTAAATGTGTCGTCTTGCGAAGCTTTGTTAAGGACTATTCTTGCAGTAGCCTTATCCGAAGGGAGCTCAGTAAAAAACTTTTCTAATTTTCCCACTTTTTCTTCTGCCAAGGTGTGCATGCTTTTTGTAAGTTCTATGTTATCGGAGGATATTTGATATTGCATGTTTTAATTTTAGCAGAGTTTTTGGGAGGAGGAGTGATAAATTTACTATATCCCATAGTTGATTTTGAGGGATTTCTTTGTTATACTTCTATAGTTTTCGTTTGACAAACCAAAATTAGGAGGTGTGCTGTGGAGACTATTTTGAGATCTATACGATTCGCGTCGGATTTGTGTGTGGCGCTGGGGGAACCCGCGTATGTTGTGGTGGCGGAAGTCACTGAATCTTCAGCGGCCAAAGCTTTCGGATGTTGGGTTGGAGCACCCGCCCAGACCCCCAAATCCCGCGCATCTCACGTTGCGTGGGGAAAGATGGGTGAGTTGGTGCTTTTGGGGGCAGGATCTGATGGCAAACTCCTGATGACTCCCACAGAAGGAAACGAATTGGGCTATGGTTGGATGGGTGCCGTAGCCACTCGGGGCTTCGTTGTGGCGGTGAGCAAATGGGCGCAGGAGCATGATCGGCTCTTGGCATTGCTTACGCTTTACAATGAAAAGGAACGCCCCCTCCTTCTGCACCATGTGGGTTTTCGCTTTGCATCGCAGGTTGATTTTGATATAGCGAACGCTCAGCACGGTGGTGGAATGGAGAGGAATATCCCCGGGGACCATGAGCGCACTTACTTCCCTACCAGAGGGTACTACAGAGAACACCAGTGGTTCCCAGAGGGGCCACATGATGAAGCCCGCCATTGGGATTTTGTGGTGGAAGATCCCAAGGGATTCCTGAATTTCATCGCCACCGCCTATGGACAGGTTCCCGTGTTCTTCGAGGATGTCGGGGAAAATGATCCCATGGGTGTAGTTTGGATTCGGTCGGAAAGCTCTGGGTCTTTGTTGGGGGTCATGGCTCGTCGTATACATTCAATCTCGAAGCGCACCACCTGCCAGTTAAGTCTTCCCAATCCTAT
>CAZHSR010000018.1:0-16414 GCA_964535155.1 uncultured Candidatus Saccharibacteria bacterium | reverse complement strand
TTGCGAATTGAGCCAAACATTTCCTTAAGAACGCAAGAAATGGAAAAGGCTGGAGAATTGCCAAAGTACAAGGTAGAAGTTAAGAATATAAATTCGTTTAGGTTTATGGAAAAGGCTATTAAAGCGGAAATTTTGAGGCAAAGGGAGATTTTGGAAGCGGGTAAAGTGCCTTTGCAGGAAAATCGAGGGTTTAGTGAAACTACAGGAAAGACGGTTTTGCAGAGAAGCAAGGAAGAAGCTCATGATTATAGGTATTTCCCAGAACCGGATATTCCACCTATGCATTTTGATGAAGATTATATAGAGGGTTTGAAGGCGGGACTAAAGCCTCTTCCACTGGAATTGCGAAATAGAATTAGGGAAGAGTTTGGTGCAACTGAGCAGGAGGCGGGTGGTATTTCTGCGGAGAATCTGGCTGATTTAATAAGAGAAGTTGTTTCTTTGGGAATTGAAACTTCAAAGGTAGCTAAATTATTGGTAAACACACCCGATATGCGAACAAAATCATCGGTAGAGATTGCGGAAAAAATAAAATTGGGAGAATCTTCCAGAATAAACGACCTCTCGGAATTGGAAGAAATTGTTGAAAAAGTCATCGAAGAAAATCCAGAGATTGTGCAACAAATAAAGGAAGGTAAAACAACCGCTGTTGAATTTTTGCTAGGTCAAGTAATGAAGGAAACTAAAGGTAAGGCTAATGCTCAGCTTGTGCGGGAAATAATTACCGAAAAACTACTTTAATTATTCAACCACATCCCCCAAACATCTGATAAGATAAACCTGTGGAACTTAAATTTAATCCAGACAAGCCTGCATACAAGTACATTCAAACTCCTGATGAGCTAAATTCAGCTTTGGAAGAGTTGGAAAAGGCCCCAGTTGTGGGAGTTGATGTGGAAGGTACTGGACTTGACCCATATACTTCCACACTTTTGCTTGTCCAAATAGGCACGGAAGAAATAAGTTACATTTTTGATGCTAGAAAGCTTAATTTAAAGGAATTTCCCAGATACAAAGCGCTTTTAGAGGATCCAAAGAGAATTAAACTCCTTCATAACGCCAAATTTGATTACAAATTCCTAAAAGTACAAACAGGGGCTAGGCTTACAAATGTTTATGACACAATGTTAGCAGGAGCAGTTTTAACTGCGGGCTTAATGGGTAAAAACCCTTCGTTAAAGGAGTTGACTTCAAAATATTGTGGCTTAGACCTAGAAAAAGGCGTTAGAAAGACTTTTTATAATCATATCGGGGAAATTACTGAGGCTCAGCTAAAATATTCTGGTTTAGACACCTTAGTTATGTTTCCTATTTTTAAAGCTCAGCTAGAAGAATTAAAGCGAGAAAATGTTGTTAAAATTGCAAAGCTTGAATTTGCTTCCACTTTGGTTGTTGCAGAAATGGAACTTAGGGGAATGCTTATAAATGTGCCTAAATGGAAGGAGATTATTGGTCAATTGGATGAAAAGCGTCAGAAATATGCAAAAGAGTTCCAAGAGTTGGTTCGCCCTTATTATGGGACAAATTCCATGGACCTATTTGGAAACTCGGTTGATGCTTTAAATGTAAACTCTTCCACGCAACTAATGGATCTTTTAAACAAGCGAATAGGACTAAATTTAATAAGTACAAACGATGAGTTTTTAAAGGCAGTGGATCACCCCGTAGTTAACATGTTAAGGGATTACCGAAAGTATGAAAAGCTGATTTCAGCTTTTGGACAGTCCCTTTTGGACAAGGTGAATCCAGTTACAGGCAGGCTTCACCCAGATTATAATCAAATGGGAACTGCAACAGGGCGGTTCTCTTGTAAAGACCCAAATTTGCAGCAGATCCCAAGAAATTCTGAGGAAGCACCTTTTAGAAAGCTTTTTAAC
The DNA here is from genome assembly GCA_964535155.1 of uncultured Candidatus Saccharibacteria bacterium. Classification (GTDB taxonomy): domain Bacteria; phylum Patescibacteriota; class WWE3; order UBA101185; family UBA10185; genus JAGPFW01. Next base: position 14,537 of record CAZHSR010000018.1, on the reverse strand, counting down.
CCAGCACCTGGGTATAAGCTGGTTACGGCGGACTATTCTTCGTTTGAAATGAGGATTCTTGCAGACCTTTCTGGCGATGAGAAAATGATAAAGGCTTTGCGAGAGGATTTGGACATTCACTCTTATACAGCCTCTTTAATGTTTAATTTGCCCTATTCTGATGATTTTAAAAAGTTGCACCCAGATTTGCGTCAAATTGCTAAGCCAATAGGATTTGGGCTAATGTACGGTATGTCGGCGGGAGGTTTGGCAGGTCAAATAGGCGTTTCCAAAGAAAAAGGTGAGGAATATATGGAACTTTATTTTAAAAGTTATCCAAGTGTAAGGGATTTTTTGAATAGGTTGGCAGATGATGCAGTTAAAAAAGGATGGAGTACCACGCCCTTGGGAAGGAAACGCTGGTATAAAAGGCCTTCTCCAAGCGACCCAGACTACCGAAGACGCATGGGCAGTATTCAAAGGCAGGCTAAAAATCACCCTATTCAGGGCACAAATGCCGATGCTATTAAGTTTGCCTTTGTTTTTTTGCAAGAGCGCCTAGAAAAAGAAGGAGTAGACGGTGGAATTACGCATACAGTACATGATGAAATTGTTAGTGAAATAAGGGAGGACCAGGCAGAAGATTGGGCAAAAATCCAATCCGATGAGATGGTGCGTGCTGCAGAGCTTTTTATAACAAAGGTTCCTGTTAAATCCGATCCTTATGTGGGGGATGAGTGGGAGCATTAGGCTTAACAAAGGTAAATATTTGATTTTTCTCAAAATTTTGATATATTTTGGGCATGGGATCAATAATCGGGGCAATACTTGATGGAATCATAGGTGGGATTATGTCCATCTTTGATGCTTTTAAGTAAATTCCTTTAAATAAAGCAACAAATACAAATTAGCAAACTTATTGCCCATTTGCTAGTTTATGATAAAATAGCTCTATGGTAATATGTCAAAGGTGTGGTCAACGCCCAGCAGTAATTTCAACAACAAAAATAGTAGATGGAAATCCTGTTTATTTAGCCCTCTGTGAGGTTTGTTTTAACCAAATTCAAAAAGAAACTACAAATAGCACTTCCATTTTAGAAAAATTTGGCACTGATTTAACCGAAATGGCTAAAGCAGACAAGTTAGACCCTGTTATAGGGCGAAGAAATGAGATAGATCGTGTAGTTCATATACTTTCCCGTAGAAAAAAGAATAATCCAGTTTTAATTGGAGACCCTGGAGTTGGTAAAACAGCTATTGCCGAAGGTTTGGCTCAAAGAATAATTGAAGGAAAAGTGCCAGAGCCTTTGCGTGGAAAGCGAGTGTTTGCTTTGGATTTGGCCTCTATTGTGGCAGGAACCACCCATCGAGGGATGTTTGAAAAGAGGTTAAAAGATGTCATTGATGAGGTTGTTAAGGCTCAAGGACAAATAATCCTATTTTTAGATGAATTACATACCGTTGTTGGCGCTGGCTCTTCTGCGGAAGGGTCCATGGATGCTGCAAATATTTTAAAACCAGCTTTAGCACGAGGAGAATTGCAAATGGTTGGTGCAACAACAATTGATGAATATCGTAAATATATTGAAAAAGATGCTGCACTGGAAAGGCGATTTCAGCCAATTATAGTGAATGAGCCCACAATGGAAGAGACTAACGCCATTTTGCGAGGTTTACGAGAAAAATATGAAGAGCATCACAAAGTAAAAATCACGGATTTGGCCATAGAAACAGCTTCCCGAATGTCTGATAGGTATATAAACGACAGATTTTTGCCAGATAAGGCTATTGATTTAATTGATGAGGCTGGCGCTTTAGTGCGTTTAACACAGGTTAAAGAACCTGATAATTTGAAGCAGGTTAATGACCGATTGGAAGAAATAAAATTGGCATTGCACAATTCCAATTCTAAGGATATGCCTGTGGCAGAAAAGGAAAAGTTAAAAGCCGAGCAGGTTGATTTGCAAAAAGTTAGAGATGAGTTAATGGAAATTTGGACTAAAACTAAATTAGAGGAAATTCCTTATGTTGACGCGGAAGATATTATAAAAATTGTGGCAAAGACTACAGGAATTCCTTTGGAGAGGCTAAGTTTGGAAGAAAAGGAAAGGCTTTTGCATTTGGAGAATTTTATTCATGAACGGCTAGTAAACCAAGATGAAGCCGTTTCTGTGGTCTCTGAGGCAATTAGAAGGGCTAGAGCGGGGTTAAAAGACCCAAAGAGACCAATTGGTGCGTTTCTATTTTTGGGGCCAACAGGAGTTGGAAAAACCGAGCTTTGTAAAGCTTTAGCGGAAGTTTTATATGGAGATGAAGACATGTTGGTACGGCTTGACATGAGTGAATACATGGAAAAGCATTCAGTAAGCAAAATGATAGGTGCACCTCCAGGATATATTGGTTTTGATCAAGGTGGGAATTTAACCGAAATAGTCAGAAGAAAGCCATTTTCGATAATTTTATTGGACGAAATCGAAAAAGCCCATCCAGATGTCTTTAATTCTTTGCTCCAAATCATGGAAGATGGAAGATTAACTGATAGTAAAGGAAGAACTGTTGATTTTAAGAACACAATAATAATTATGACCTCAAATGTTGGATCTGAAATATTGAAGAAGTCGGTTATTGGGTTTGATCAAAAAGATTTGGCAGATAAGAGCAAAAATTTGACGGATTACAGATCTCGCATAGAGAAGCTGTTAAAAGACACTTTTAAACCAGAATTCCTAAACCGAATTGATGAAACAGTAATCTTTACTTCTCTTGGAAAAGAAGAAATAAGAATAATTGCGGTTAAAATGTTGGAAAATTTGAGAAAGCTTTTGCAAGAGCAGAAAGTAGAGCTATTTTTGGATGAAAAATCTATGAATTATTTGGTGGAAAAAGGATTTAGCGAAGAATATGGTGCAAGACCCCTGCGAAGGCTTATTCAAAAGGAGTTGGAGAATGTGTTGTCTGGAAAACTAATCTCAGAGGAATTGCATGAGGGAGATTCGGTTGTGGTGACCGCAAAAGACGAGGCTTTAGTTATAAAAATTGAGTCAAAAGTTACTGTGTAGCAAATCCCTTCGATGGGGATGTTGCAACAAACTTGTTGAATTTAACTTTAAACTTTGGTAATCTACAAAAGCTTATGGCACTTAAATTAGACGCTACAAAACATGCACACATGGAATCCTTTCAAGTAGGAGATACTGTTCGTGTATTGTATAAAATTCGTGAAGGTGAAAAAACCAGAGAGCAACCTTATGAAGGAATTGTCATTGGAATCAAAGGCTCCGATGTTTCAAAGACCTTTACTGTAAGAAAAATCGGAGATCATGGCGTTGGCGTAGAAAGAATTTTCCCAGTTGATTCTCCTAATATTTCAAAACTTTCGGTGTTAAAGCAAGGTAAAGTAAGAAGGGCTAAACTCTACTACTTGAGAGATAAGGTTGGTAAGGCTGCTGAGAGAATTAAAACTCGCGTTTAAGTTCAAAAATTTCCCAATAATTAACTTGTGTTATAATTCCATAGTCTATGGAAGAAGGTATATTAAACAGTGTATTTAAAGCCTATGATATTCGTGGGAAAACCCCTGAAGAATTAACCCCTGAATTTTTTTATAACCTTGGAAAGGCTTATGTTACCCGTTTTAAATCCACTTCGGTTGCTGTAGGACATGACATAAGACCTGAAAGTTTTACTTTTAAACAAAGCCTAATTAGTGGACTTTTGGAAATGGGATGCGATGTCATTGACCTCGGCGAAATTGCCACTGAAATGCTTTATTTTGCTGTTGGTGAATATTCCGCTCTATACGATGGTGGCTTAGTTGTAACTGCTTCTCATAATCCTCAAGGATGGAATGGTTGCAAAATTGTAGCTAAAGGTAGTACGCCTGTTGGAAAAGATACGGGTTTGGAAGATTTAAAGGAGATTATGCTTACTGGCGACTACAAGCCTATTTCTAAAATTTCTGGCAGTCTTTCCGATTTTTACATTTACCCAGAATTTAAACAAAAAATTCTTTCGTTTATAAAAACAAATAAAAGACCTTCTAAACCTTTAAAAATTATTGTTGATGCGGGAAATGGTATTGGTGGAAGAATTTTTGACTATGTCTTTGGGGACTTGGAAGGAATTGAAACCAAAAGGATGTACTTTGTGCCAAATGGATTATTCCCAAATCATGTCCCCGACCCAATGAAAGAAGAAAATGTTACAGAACTTAAAAAAGCTGTTTTTGAAGAAAAAGCCGATTTAGGTATTTCAATTGATGGCGATGCAGATAGAGTGTTTTTCCTTGATAAAAAAGGAAGGAAGCCCGATGGAGTTTATACTGGAGTCTTACTTGCAAAACATTTACTTCAATACAGTGATAATAAAAAGATAATTCACGATCCTAGAATTACTTGGCCTTTTATTAAAGAGGCTGGAAACTTAGGTGCTGAAACCCATCAATCAATTGCGGGTCATGCCTATTTTAAAAAGAAGATGGCTGAAACTGGGGCATTGTTTGGCGCAGAAGCAAGTTCCCACTTTTTTTACAGAGATTTTTACAATTGTGATAGCGCAATGATTTCAATAGCCTTAATGCTTGGAATGTATTTTGAGGGATTTGAACTTACCCAAGCGGTAGACTTTTTGTTTGAAAGGTATCCAAATTCGGGTGAGGTAAATTATACAGTTGATGATGCTCAGGAAATGTTAGATAAGTTGGAGAGCCATTATTCTGGTTTGGGAGCAGAAATTGAGCATATTGATGGAGTTTCCATAAATTTTGAGGATTGGCGGTTTAATTTAAGAATGTCTAATACACAACCGTTAATTCGGTTAAATTTGGAAGCAATAAATAGAGATTTAGTAATAGAAAAGTTTAGAGAAGTGGAAGGGTTAATTGGCGCGGAAAGAGAGAATTCTCCTGTTTTGCCCGAGCTTGTTTAGCTTTGGTAAAGCTTTTCTTTGACAGAGTTTTATTTCTGATATGTTTTACATACTTTTACATATTGCAATTTAAATTATCATTAGTAAAATATAGGTATGCAAAGTAAAAAATCTTCAACTATATTAACTGACCAAGATTTACTAAATATTGAGAAATTGATTGATAGAGTAGTTGATAGGAAGCTTGAGGAGAAACTGGAGGAGAAATTGGAGGAGAAGTTAAAGCCCATTAGAAAGTCAATTAAGGATTTAGATATAAAAGTATCTCAACTAGAACTGCGCATGATCCGATTTGAAAAGACCTTTGAAGAAAGAAGTGCTTATTGGGAAAATTTTTCAAATGGAGTGGATAGCTTTATGGGAGAAGTATTAAAAAGTAGAGAGGAACGAGTTTTTGCTGATTCCAGGCTTGATAAACATGATAAGAGAATCTGTGTACTAGAAGCTGAAGTTTTGCATAAACCTTTACTTAGGACGGTATAAATTAGTTTGTAAGAGGTTTTGTTATCAAATCATCTTGCCTTTCAAAGACTTCATAAGTTTGATTTGCTCTAAAAATTAAAATTCCCACAACAAAAGGAAAGATTGTTATTAGGAATGCAAAGAGAATCCAATAAATTTTAAGTTTTTTTCCATTTGTACTAGAAAACATATTGTTATTGTAGTATATTTTGGCAAGAGATTGTTGTATAATTTCCAAGTTTTCCGTTAGGAAAGCTTTCTTTGATAGGAGGTTTTTACAAGGGGGCGTAGCTCAGTGGTAGAGCAGTAGCCTTTTAAGCTATTTGTCGTGGGTCCGATCCCCACCGCCCTCACCAAGTATGTCCTAAGATAATGTAGGCTGTTCTGGTGCTTTTTTGTATTCTATTACTTCTAATATTTCGTATTGACTGCCTTGAATTTCCTGACCAAATATGTGTTGTCTCTCCAATAATTTAACCTTTAATAAATCATTTGAAAACAGTCTAATTGCCCCTACTTTTAGCCTATTTAAAAAGGCTTCATCTTTAAAAGTAGCAGTAATTATATCCCTATTTGCTCCTCGTCTAAAAGACCAGGAGTTTGCTTCACCTTCGAAACTTCCCCTTTTGGGGTTCAAATAAACTTCAGTGGTATTTTCCACTAATTTATTATCCTCAGTAGGTAGTCCGCCCGCTAAAGATGAAAAGTATTGAGACTCCTCTAATGTTACGCTAATAGAAGTCTCTGGTTCATCCTTGATATAGCTAATCACCTCACTTATGCCATTTTGACTCAAGGGGGAATTGTAAATTTTTATTACGGATTCTACGATTTTAGGATTTTGAAACAGTATATGAACATTTCTATTTACTATTATGGAATTTCCTTCGTATGGAGTGTATTTCACTTCATCTGGATTTAATTCCTCAATTTCTTTTGGTTTCCCCTTTAGTTTTTTTATGACACTCACTAAACCTAAAGATCCCCCACCTACAATGCCTAGCCACTCCAAAACTGTTTTTATTTCTGCCACTTGACTTTGATTAGCAAAATTTATTGCTTTTTGAACATTGTCTTTGGAAAACAACAGAATATCGATTATGAAGGATCCCCTCTCAAAAGGCTTTACATTGACTGAGATGTTGTTTCCCTCGGGATGTAATGTCTTATTGCTCTCTTGTATAAGTTCTCCTAGAGATAAGAGTATTGGGGATAATTCAAAAACATCTAAACCTTCATCTATTCTTGTACCTTCAAGCTTGTATATCAAGTTAACTTTGTTGGGCATACTACTATTTTAATTCATTATTTTGTAACTTCAATCATTTTTGGAAACTAACCTCTTACTGTGCATAATAGTGGGTATCTATCTGCTATTATAACTACATGGAAATGCATGAGAAGCAACAATTACAATTTGATATTGAGGAAATAAGAAGAAGGGCTAAAGACAACAAGGCTGAAAATGGGAAATATTATGCAACCCACGCTTTTGAGTCATTAACTCAACTTAGAAACTTACTCCTAGCACTTACAACTGCAGGCATAGCTTTCTTTCAAACCTTACCAGAAAGCTCCTCCAAGCTTAATCTACTAATTGCGTCATTTATTGTAGGAATAGTCAGTTACATTTGTTTCTATCTTGCCATGATGGCAGAGGCAAACTATTATTCTGTTATAGAAAAGATGTTTTCTACTACTAACATTTCAATATCTGAGTATAATGATGCAATCAATAAGGAGCAGAAAGCAAAGGACAATTTTAGAAACCCTTGGTATCTAGTCAGTTTTTTGTGCTTATTATTACAAGCAGTACTTATCGTAATATTTTTTATTAATACCGCTTGATTTCTAATATAGGTTAAATTTACCTATTCTGTATTGTATTTAGATTTCTCTATATAGTTTTTTTAAAAATGAGGCACTTTGAGTATTTTTCTAAAGATTATATAAAATACGCACTCAGCCAGGGTTAGTACTACGGCGGATTCAAGTATAAAACCCAAAATAAAAAATTCGTTAACAGATCTTGTTTTTATCAAAGTCGCAATAAGTGCCACTAGAAATGTGATTGCGTATCCTATTTTTCCGAACCTTAAAATTTTACCCTTTTTCTTTCCTTCTGTATTATGGGCAAAAGCTATAGAGAGCAAAAAAATATAAGAAATTTTAAATAAAAATTGGTACACTAATGCTTTCCTTTCCTATTATAAATACTAAGAAACTCTCGAAACTTTGGTACGAGGCTCTATAGCAGACATTATATATTATATCATTAACTTCAAAAAATGCTCTAAATCCGGAATCATAGACTCCGCATGCTTCTTTTGTTAAAATCTCCCTATGAAGGCACGATTCCAGATACCCCAAAAGAAAACCCCTGTTGAACTTGAAAAATCAATATTGGACTTTTGGAAGAACAATAAAATCTTTGAAAAATCTGTGGAAAGTCGCTCTGAGGACAATCAATATGTTTTTTATGACGGACCCCCTTTTATTTCAGGGCTTCCTCATTATGGACATCTCCTTGGTTCAATGGCAAAAGATGTTATACCTCGTTTTTGGACAATGCGTGGAAAGAGAGTGGAAAGAGTTTGGGGATGGGACGCACATGGCTTAACTGTAGAGAACAAGGTCCAAAAAAAATTAGATATTAAACATCGAAGAGATATAGAAAATTACGGCTTGGAAGGTTTTATCAAGGCTTGCTACGAATATACGGCGGAAACCTCTTCGGAATGGAATTGGTATATAGATAGAATTGCTCGTTGGGTGGACATGGAAAAAGCTTATAGAACTACAGATCAGACTTATATGGAATCTGTAATGTGGGCTTTTAAGCAACTTTACGAAAAGAACTTGATATACAAAGGTGTCAGAACCTCTTTATACTGCCCTGTTTGTGGAACTCCCGTCTCTAATTTTGAAGTTAGCATGGATAATACATACAGAGAAGTTGAAGACCCAGCCATTACTGTTAAATTTCCCATTAATTCCGAAGGTGTATTAAAAGGAGCCTATGCTCTTGCCTGGACTACTACTCCTTGGACAATCCCTTCAAATAGAGGATTGGTAGTTGATCCTGAAGCAGATTATTCCTTAGTGGAAGTCAATGAAGAAAAGTATATTGTTGCTTCAGCCAGGTTAAGTGTAGTTTTTAAAGAAATCTCTTATAACAGTATAAACACATTTAAAGGAAAAGATTTAGTTGGTCTTTCATACAATCCTCCGTTTGATTTTTATGCACCAAATGATAAAGATTTTAAAATTTATTCTTACGAAGACATGGTAAATATGGAGGAAGGTACTGGAATAGTACATTCTGCCCCTGGATTTGGGGACATAGATACTGAAATGGGGCGTCATTACGAGTTGACCATTATGCAAAGTCTGAATGACGAAGGTCATTTTCTCCCAGGGGATCTTGGTAAAAACCCTTATGAAGGAATGTTCTATTTGAAAGCAAATAAGCATATTCGCGAGGATTTGCAAACTGGAAATCTTCTTTTTAAAGACGAGAAAATATTGCATAGGGTACCTTATCACGATCGTTGTGATACAAACTTGATCCATCGGGCTCAGGATTCATGGTTTGTTGATGTTCAAGCCTTAAAAGGAGATATGGTTAAGAATAATGAGGAAATTAACTGGGTGCCGGATCACTTAAAGTATGGTCGTTTTCTACAAGTAATTGAAACTTCCCCCGATTGGTGTATTTCCAGAAATCGTTTTTGGGCAACTCCTATGCCAGTTTGGGAGTCTGAAAGTGGAAAGAGAGTAGTAATTGGCTCCATAGCAGAACTTGAAGTACTTTCCGAGGAGAAAATTAAAGATTTACATCGTCCATATATAGATGAAATAACCTTTAACAAAGATGGGGAAAAATACACACGAATCCCCGAGGTTTTGGATAGTTGGTTTGAGGCCGCTTCCATGCCTTATGCTCAATTTCATTATCCTTTTGAAAATAAAGAAAAATTTGAGAAGAATTTCCCTGGCGACTATGTGGTTGAATATATTGCTCAAGTAAGGGCTTGGTTTAATGTGATGCATCGTTTATCTACAGCAATTTTCGATACTCACCCGTTTAAAAATGTTATTTGCACAGGAGTTTTGGCAGGAGATGATGGTAGAAAGATGAGTAAAACTTATGGAAATTATGCCGATCCCAAAGAAACACTGGAGAAATACGGCGGAGATGCCCTTCGTTTGTGGCTGATGGGGAGTCCCCTTACTGTTGGAAATAATGCAAACTTTGATGAATCAGAAATAAAAAATAAACAACGAGGAGTACTTAACATCTTATGGAATAGCTTAAATTATTTTGTAATGTATGCCCAGAAGCATAATTGGAGTCCCAAAGATTTAGAAAACCAAGATCCTAGTACTCATCCATTGGATATTTGGATAGAAACTCGACTGGAAGTTACAAATCAAGAAGTATTTACAAGTTTGGATGCCTATTTAATACCCCCTGCAGTAGCATCTTTGGAAAGTTTTATTGATGACTTATCCCATTGGTACATTCGTCGCTCCAGAGATCGGATTTCTTCGGGGGATAAGCAGGCTTTAGCCACCCTATACAGAGTATTATACAAATTCTCTTTAATAAGTGCCCCCATAATTCCTTTTATTTCGGAAAATATCTATCAAATTTTAAAGGAGGAGAGCGATTTAGAATCCGCGCATCTTTGTTTATATCCAGAGCCAAACATCATTCTTATAGAAAAAAACAGAGAAATTTTGGAAAAAATGGAATCAGATAGAACTATAATTTCTTTTGGTTTGGGTCTAAGAGAAAAGGCGGAAATTACTTTGCGTCAACCTCTTTCTGAATTTATTACTACAGAGCCAGTAAATTTCCCCGAGATAGCACAAGATGAACTTAATGTTAAGAAAATTGTTATTTTATCCAAGGAAGAGATAATGAATTTAGATGAGAACTATATTCGTGATGAAAATTCATTGACTGCCTTAAAAATAGAGATAGATCAGAATTTGATATTAGAGGGACAGAAGCGCTTTATAATTAGGCAAATCCAGGAACAAAGGAAGCAGTTGGGAGTGGATATTTCTTCTAAGATTAAGGCTATTATTGAAGATACAGAATTGAACCGTGAAACTGTTGCTTCGCATGATAAAGATATTAAACTAGCCACGGATTCGTTGGAGATAGAGTTTGGCCCTTCTTATGCAGTGGAAAAAATATAACCTAGGCCTTGTAATTTTCCCAATCTTAATTTTTTCTCTGGGATTTGTTTCTTTGCTTTCTGTAAGCCCAGATCATGCTCGACAACAATTAAGTTTTTTTCTAATAGGCGTGGCAGTTTACCTCTTATTGGCAAATGTTGGTTACAAATATATCTTAAAATTTTGGAAGCAAATTTACTTTGCAAATCTCTTTTTGCTGGTTTTGACCATTTTAATAGGAAGAGTTGGTGGGGGATCAGTTAGGTGGTTTAGTATTGCCGGCTTTACTTTTCAGCCTTCCGAGTTTGCAAAAATTTCACTTATTATTGCATTAGCGGGAGTTTTGGGTCAAAAAAAAGATTTCGTGGCAAATTTTAGAGGTCTTTTTCATGCTTTGGCAATCTTTCTGCCTTTTTTTCTTTTAGTAGTTATTCAACCCGACCTTGGCACAGGCCTGGCTTTAGGAATTGCTTTTGTAGGGATTCTTTTTTGTTTTGGCATAAATAAATATCTATTTTTCTTTTCGCTATTCATACTAGGGGCACTTTCCGACCCTTTATGGTCCTTACTGAAAGATTATCAGCAAAAGCGCATTTTGGTTTTTCTTAATCCCCAATTAGACACCCTAGGAGCCGGATATAATGTTGTTCAGGCTTTAATTGCAGTGGGTTCTGGCGGGCTATTAGGCAAAGGCTTAGGCAGAGGAAGCCAGTCTCATCTAGAATTTCTTCCCGCGTATTGGACCGATTTTGTTTTTGCCTCTTTTGCCGAAGAATGGGGATTTTTTGGCGTCATAGTTTTTCTTTTAATTTTCACCGCCTTTTTGCTTTCGCTAATTTACATCCTTTTAAAAACCAAAGACCTACAAGGTCAAATTCTCCTCGTTGGAATATTCCTAATCTTTTTTGCTCAGTTTTTTATAAATGTAGGTATGAACCTAGGAATTATGCCAGTTACAGGAATTCCCCTTCCATTTATGACCTATGGCGGATCTTCCCTAATTTTGCACCTCTCAATGCTGGGTCTAGCGCAGAGCGTTTGGTCTTATAGTATAATGAAACCATGAGTTTATACACCTGCAACGGAGATTCGGGTTATTCTTCCACTATTAAAAGAGCAAGTATCCCCAAATCCGATTTATTATTTGAAGTCCTTGGAAGCCTTGATGAACTAAATGTTGCTTTAGGAGGTTGCAAGCTTGTTTGCATGGGTGAAAATAAAAACTTTATAGAGGAAATTCAAAGAGACATTTTTAAAATCTCTGGCTGTATAGCCAAGGAATCCATTGATGATGAAGCCTATTATATTTCCCGAGTTAATTATTTTGAACAAGTTATGGACAAAAATCCTTTAAATTTAAATTCATTTGTTTTACCTGGTCTCTCTGGATATGATTACCGCTTTCACTTGGCTCGCGTCTCCACTCGAAGGGCTGAACGCACCATGGTCTTGTATTCTAAAAACATTGAGTACTCATGCTTTAGGATTTTTGCCCTAATTCAATATTTAAACCGCCTTTCAGATTTATTGTTTACATTTTCAGTTAAAAACCCAGTTATTTTATAACCTTTACTAAAGGCATCTTATATTCTCATTACTTTAATAATTTCTCCCCTAACTTGCCTGTAGTACAAACTATAGACCCATTTAACCCAATTCTCATTACTTGTAGCTTAATTTTAAATAGGTAGTATTTGCTAAAGTACAAAATTAAAAAAGGAGAGTTTTTGCAGGTCCTTTTGTCTCACCGGCAGTGCGGATTAAAGGCTCTGTAAGCTAATATAACCATGAAATGGCTTCTGCCTGAATTACAAAATCAGTCCCAAAATGTGGGATTTTCTCGTATTAACCAAAAAAACACAGATATTCAGTTTTCGGACAACGCAAAAGTCATTTTAGGGAAAAGATATTTGTTAAAAGACCCTTCTGGAGTTGTTGCAGAAACACCTGAACAAATGTTTCATAGAGTGGCATCTGTTGTCTCTTCGGTAGAGGAAAGTGATGAAAAAAGAGAAGAACTATATACTCATTTTTACAACTTAATCTCTACAAAAAGATTTTTTCCAAATTCTCCCACTTTTACAGGAGCTGGAACTCCTCTTGGTCAATTAGCGGCATGTTTTGTTTTACCTTTAGCCGATGATTTAGGCAAAGACCCAGATGGAATCTTTTCTGTCTTAAGATCGGCAGCTTTAATTCAACAATCTGGCGGAGGAAACGGATTTCCTTTTTCCAACTTGCGCCCAAAAGGATCTGTTGTAAAAAGTAGTAACGGAAAATCTTCTGGACCTTTGGGATTCCTGCGTGTATATGACGCCGCTTTTGGAGAAATTGCTCAAGGAGGAGTTAGAAGAGGCGCAAATATGGCAGTTATGTCGGTTGACCACCCTGATGTTAGAGATTTTATTACTTGCAAAGCCACAGAAGGTGAAATTTCTAACTTTAATATTTCCATAGCTCTAACAGATGTATTTATGAAGGCAGTTGAAGCCAATTCTACTTACGATTTAATTGACCCAAGCAGCAAAAAAGTCGTTGAATCCCCAAGAGCAAGGGAAATTTTTGACCTGATTATTGAACATGCCTATAAAAATGGCGAACCGGGTGTTTTGTTTGTTGATACAGCAAATAAACAAAATCCCTTACCTCACTTGTATAAATTGCAAGCTACTAATCCTTGCGGAGAGCAATGGCTTGGGCCTTATGAAAACTGTTGTTTAGGCTCTTTAAATATCTTGCCTCATATGCGAGAAGATGGTTCTATTGATTGGGAAGCCTTAAAAGAATCCATTCAACTTTCCACTCGCTTTTTGGACGATGTAATTTCTGCAAATAAGTACATTCCCTCTGTCCCTCAAGTTGAAGCAGCAGCAAAAAGAGCAAGAAGAATAGGTCTTGGAATTATGGGACTTGCCGATTCCATGTATTTGGCGGGTGTTAGATACGGCAGCAAAGACGGAATGGATTTTGCAGCACAAATTATGGAATTTGTAAGGTTTCACAGCATGCAAACTTCGGTGGAGTTGTCAAAGGAAAAAGGAGCATTCCCTGCAATTTCTGGAAGCATTTATGATAGAAACAACTTTGCTTGGCAACCTCCTAAGCCTTTATACCCCTTTGAAAAAGACTTTGGAAGACCAAGTTTAGACTGGAACTCCATTGTTGAAGGAATTAAAGCTCACGGGATAAGAAATTCGGCTCAAACTACAATTGCTCCTACTGGCACAATTTCCACTGTTGCTGGAATAGAAGGTTACGGATGCGAGCCAGTTTTTGCTCTAGCTTACAAAAGAAATGTCTATCAAGCAGCAGGTGAAGAAGGAAAAATGTCTTTGCATTATGTAAGTCCCTTGTTTGAAAAGGCTTTAAAATTGCAAAAACTTGAAGAGGCAAAAGTTCAAGAAATAATTGAAGAAGTCTCCAGAATAGGTTCTTGTCAAAGTGTGCATCAAATTCCAGAGAAAATTAGGAATGTATTTGTGGTCTCATCGGATATTACACCAGAAGAACATATAAGAATGCAAGCTTCACTGCAGGCTTTTGTAGATAATTCTATTTCCAAGACTTGTAATTTACCAGAAACTGCAACCAGGGAAGATGTGGCAAATGTTTACAAAATGGGATGGGAGCTTGGGTGTAAGGGTTTAACGGTTTATGTTTCCGGAAGCCGACAAGAGGTAGTTTTGGAAGTTCCTAAAGATAAAAAAGAAGAGAAAAAGGTGGATGTTTTGTCGGGGGATGGCGGGTATATAGATATAAATAATCCTTCTGAAAAATCAGCTGACACTGGTGAAATTCCTAATGGACAATTAGTTCAATCTAGAGAACGAAACTACAAATTAAAAGGTTCAACATACAAGGTAGATACACCTCAGGGAAAAGCTTTTGTTGTAATAAATAACGACGAATCTGGGGCTCCTTTTGAAGTCTTTGTAAATGTTGGAAAAGCGGGATCTGATGTTGCTGCCCTTTCGGAGGCT
>CAZHSR010000017.1:0-16586 GCA_964535155.1 uncultured Candidatus Saccharibacteria bacterium | reverse complement strand
GTTTTCCATTCCCCATCATATCGAGAACAATCGGATATTCTCCATTTATTGCGCTCATTACCATGGAATTTTGCTCCGGGTCTAAAAAGGATGAATACGGGTCCTCTGTAGAATTTACTAAACCTGTAATTGCACCATAAAGCATTTTTTGGGGGTCAAAAGGGCGATCCAAATGACGAGCTCTCACCTGCTCCCAAACTTCCCAAAAAAGGGCAAAATCTACTTCTCCTGAATAAGTATCCTTGTTTTTAATTGTAACTAGAGGGGCGGATTTCTTTAGCTGAATTTCGTAACCTTGTAATCCATAATAATTTCCCACATAAAAAGTGCCTATTAAAAGGAGAAGTGTTATTAAGGTTTGTTGAAATTTTTTAACTGGGCTCATGTTGTTAATTTTTTTAGTTTTTTCTACTGTGTTGCAAAGACAACTTGCCTATTATACTACTTTAATTTTTGGGTTTCTTGAAAATTATTATAAAGCCAAAAGATTCGGCACATTTACTTCCACTGTTTCCCCTAGAGAGGCTAGTTTTACCAAAACTTTTGAGCCACTCTCCCCTTCCACTTGTAAAACGGTTCCAGTGTGACCAAAATAAGGAGTTTGCAAAATCAATACTCTTAAATCCCGTTCTAAAAGCTTAAAAATGGGTTCCTCCACTGGTTCGCCAGCTCCAGAAAAACCTGCTGGCATAGGAATTCGTAAACAATGATCTTCTCCAGAGACAAAAACTATTCTTGTGGAAACATCTGAAAGTACATCAAAAATTACCTCGGGTGTTTTGCAGGTACCAAAGCCGGAAAAAAGGCCTAGGAAAAAGTTTTCCTTTTGGGCGTAATCAAATGTGGGTCTAGTACAGCCCCCTGCAATGATTCCAGAAACTCCATAAGTTTTTGCCAATTGAACAAGTTCTTGACTCACTGTATTTCCTATATAAATGACTTTTCCTGCCAGAGAATACGCAAACTTTTCTAGGTATTGCCTTTGAATTAAATCGGAGGGATTTGGAAAAACTATTAATTCTCCTTCCGCATAAGAAGAACTAGAAATTACTAAGTGTAAATCAACTGAATATGATTTGATTAGGACGGATTGATCCTCAACTATGTCTTCTACTTTTCCCCAAACACCAGAAAGCAAAATTTGGGATGGAGTTTGACCCAATTCGGTATAAGGCTTAATCTCCTGCCCAACAGAAACTTTTAAAATTCCTTGAGAGGAAAGTGCTCGCTCTATAAAAATGTTGTTTTTATAAGATATTTTTTGAATACAAGGTATGTGCATTTTCATATTATTTGTCTCCAGAAAAAGAAATTCTTTTA
Organism: uncultured Candidatus Saccharibacteria bacterium; assembly: GCA_964535155.1. Lineage (GTDB taxonomy): Bacteria > Patescibacteriota > WWE3 > UBA101185 > UBA10185 > JAGPFW01. The sequence goes on along the minus strand of CAZHSR010000017.1, from coordinate 15,266 downwards.
ATCCAATTTGAGTACTTTTCTAACAATCCCTCTCTGCGGACTTGCCAAAATTCATCTGTGCGGGTGTCTATAACAAATCCTAAACTTCCACCTTCTATATCAAATTCGGAGGGCTTACAGGAGTTACCTTTTATGTAAACATGAGCTTTTTGCCCTTCTTCCAAGGAATAAACAAATAAATCCTCATTATCTATTTCGTAGAACTTTTGTTGGTCAGAAAATTCTTCCTTAATTAAGCATTCAATTTTGCCGCGACATTTCATTAATTGTCCCGCTTTTTCAAAGTTTATATTTGGGGAGATTTTTGAGTAAATATCTGGCTCAAACTGCTTAATAAGGCTGACAATATAATGAAGATCCCTGTCATCCATTGAGATGTTGTATAAACCTAAATCTTCAATAACCGAAAATGCTAAGGAGTATTTAAAAAACCTAGAGAGTAAGGTTCCAGTTATAGCAGGGCCTGTAAACAAAATATTATTTTCAAATTCCTTCTTTTGTGGTGCAAAGTTTTGATAAGAAATAATTTTATGCCCCCAAACAACATTATCCTCCAGGGAGGCGGGAATAATGTTGTCATATAGATACATGTTAGACAAAACATCTAACGAAGTATCTTTTGGCAAATCCAGTGAACTTTTGAATACATCTTTATTGTCTAGTGTGCGTTTAATGTAAATAACAGCAGTATCTTCTTTTTGTAAATCCAAATCATCGGAATGGCAATACGAAGAGGTCTTTATTTCGGAAAAATATTCTTGTGGAAGACTGGAAACTATAAGGATTTTAGTTTGACCTAAATCTAAATTGTAATTTTGGGCGATTAAGTCAAATAACTCTCTATAAAACTTTTGAGGTGTACAAAAGTGAGAGAAGTTGATGCTGTCATAAGAATAAGGGTAATTGTAAAGAAAGAGTGAATCATCCTTATCCAAAATTAAGAAGGAATTGTTTCCTAAACCTAAATGGGCAGCTAATATAGGCATGCCACTATATTAGCATAAAGATTTCCAAAGGTTTACAGAATTTACAGCCTCAAAGTTATAAAGTTATATTGCGTGTCTATCGGTGTAAGGAAGAAGCCCCATATATCTTGCGTTTTTAATTGCAGTTGAGAGCATTCTTTGGTTCTTTGCAGTAAGTCCTGTTAAACTTCCCACCAAAATCTTTCCTCTTGCTGTAATAAACCTTCTCAAGATAAGGACATCCTTATAATCGGGTTTGGTATTGTGCTTGGAAAAGTAACATTCATCGCTTACTTTTTTTGGTGCAAATCTTTTGTTGGTTTGTCTTACAAATTTTCCCATATTAATTTATTTTTGATCCTCCTCTATATCAAAATCAGTACCTGCTAATAATTCATCTAAATCTATTTCTTCATTCATTTCGGTCATTGGGGCATCTTTGGAAGTATCAGCGGAATCAGTTTTTGCAGGAGCTGCTCCCCCATCCGATGAGTTCATGTCCTTACCGCCACTTAATAAAACCATTTCTGTAATCACAATTTCACTCTTATACCTCTTTTCTCCAGTTTCAGTTTGCCAATCTCTAGTTTGCAAACGACCTTCCACATAAACTTTGGAACCTTTTCTCAAAAGTTGATTACAAAGCTCCCCCAATTTAGCCCAAGCTACTATATTGTGGAAGTCTGCTACTTCCTGTTTCTCACCATTTGCTACCCATTCTCTATTTGTAGCTATACCAAAATCTGCTACTGCAGTTCCTTGAGGTGTATACCTAAGTACAGGATCCCTGGTTAAGTTTCCTAAAAGAATTACTTTATTGACGCTTCTTGTTGCCATTTTTAAAAGCCTTCCTGCTTTGAATTACTCCAAAGCTGTAATTAAGTACCTTACTACCGAAGACATGAGATTAAGCTTTTTCTTTAGCTCCTCTACCTTATCGCCGGAAAGGGCAAACTTTATAACATCGTAAAAGCCTTCTTCTTGGTGATTAATTTCGTAGGCAAACTTCCTTTTACCCCAAAAATCTTCATTTATAACCTCTCCTTTTAAAGAAGTTATTAAAGCCTTCACCCCTTCAGAAGATTTCTTTGCATCTTCCTCTCCTAGGTCAATATTTAAAATTGTCATTATCTCGTAATGTCTCATGTTTCAAAAGTAATTATACTAAGGGCAACAAACTCTTGTCTAGCCCCAATATTCTAGTTTAACTAGATTTTTTAACCAAATAAACGGACTGCATTTAAGCTTTGACATGTTACTACACACTAAACCTAAATTCAACCACTTCTCCCTCTTGCATCACATAATTCTTTCCCTCTGATCGTATAAGACCCTTTTCCCTAGCCCTTTTCCACCCCTCTATTTTAAGTAGAATTTCAATCGAAATTACTTGAGCCGCTATAAATCCTCTCTCAAAATCTGTATGAATTTTGCCTGCAGCTTGAGGAGCAGTGGAACCTTGCTTAATTGTCCAAGCATGAACTTCCTTTGGCCCGTATGTAAAAAAGGTTTGCAAACCCAAAAGCTCATAACCTTTTTTTATGATTTTATTTAACCCTGGCTCTTCAATATTTAGTTCTTGCATATATTCGGTCGCTTCTTCCTGAGAAAGACCTGCGAGCTCCGATTCTAGTTTTGCACAAATATAAACCCCTTCTGTACTCAATTTAGTTTTTTGTGCCTCTATAAAAGCCTCTTCTGAAATATTAAAAACATGTAAAACAGGCTTTTGAGTAATTAATTGCAGATCTTTTATTGCCTCTAATTCCTGTTCATCCAAGTCTAAGTGCTGAGCTAGTTTGCCTGAATTTAAGTGTTCCAAAAGCTTTTTATAAACTGCAACCTTTTTAGCAATTTCTTTGTCATTTCTTGCTAGCCTTTCCTCTTGCGGAAGGCGTTTCTCTATAACAGCAATGTCAGCCAAAATCAGTTCCGTATTTACTACTTCTTTGTCTTCTTCCGGGGTTGTTGAACCTGCTCTAACAACATTTTCATCTTCAAAAAAACGAAGGACATGAATAATTGCATCAACTTCACGAATATGGCTTAAAAATTTATTGCCCAAACCTTCGCCTTGAGAAGCCCCTTTTACAAGGCCTGCAATATCCACAAATTTAACCACGGCAGGAACAATTTTATCTGGGCTTTTCTTATCCTCTATTTCCACCAGATTGGATAAAAGTTTTACTCGTTCGTCTGGAACCTCCACTATTCCAATATTTGGTTCAATTGTCGCAAATGGATAATTGGCCGCAAGTGCCGCTTGTTTTTTCAAAAGGGCATTAAATAGCGTAGATTTTCCTACATTGGGCAAACCCACTATTCCTATGGATAAATTAGTTGATGTTTTTTCTGACATAACAGATGGATTTTAGCATGGTTTGGGGTGTTTAGTTATGTTAGCCACTTTTTTTGGAGAATCTGGGACATAACGCACTTTAATTATGGGAAAATCACTCCAATAATCTGCAAAGCTGTGTGTATCCCAAAATTTCGCCTCCTCTGAGACACTATTAAATTTTGGTATCTCCCTAATTTTCTCTGTGGGCATTTTTATATGCAGTTTTTCCGATAAATGTTTCCGATAAATCTTATCTCGCTCTGCATAAGAGTAGTTTTTACCACTGCAATATTTTTCAGCCAATTCTCTGAGACCTTCAAGATTTGCAACTTTGAATTTTCTCCTATTGGAATTAGTAACATCCCCTTTTGCGAGGATGCCTTTCACTCCCGCGGATTTTTTCTTGAGTTCTAAGTCTGAAATGTATTTCATGAGACCATTATATTAAAGTGGATGTCTAAATGTACAGTTAATTTGCCTCTTGATCTAGGCGCTCCTCCACCATCGCATATAATTCTGTCACAAAAGCCACATCAATAGGCTTCCCTTCTATGACATATCTTCGTGCAAGTGATGTATCTAAACTTCTACTTATTTGATATATGTTTTGTCCTCCATGGGAATCTAAACCTCTGGGAAGAGTAACATCCACCTCATCTGCTAATACTTCATAACCAGAAGGTAAACCTCCTAACTCATGAGACCAGCCTTGCCTTAAATCCGTATAAGGTCCAGGGTGTCTTCCACGGTCACGCCAATCTTCTACATCGGCTTTTATCACTGCTTCCAAAACTTCCCCATGCATTTTTTTGTCTGTTTTTATTTGGAAGGGAGATAATTTGGTATCCGTATCAGTAGTAGGCATATCTTCTTGAAGAAGCTCTTTCCCTAAAACCTCCAAATATGTTGTTATCAATTCATTTGCAACATTTGCATAAGTACCCCTAACCTTCTCCAATTTCTCTAGTGTCCTTTGCACACTAGGCTGTTCCTTTGACAAAGCTAAAATTTGCTCGTATACATCCCCCTGAAAGATTTGATGTTGGGTTTCATGTAAAAGAAAAGGAGGTACTCTTGCGTAATTTTCATGTTGCTCCTGTGCATAGCTTTCCGAAGTATCTGTAGGCAACCGATGTGGGTCAGACATCCAAAAAACCAAGTCAGGAAAATCTTTGGGCAAACGCTCTCTACCCTTACTCCAAAAATTTCTAACTGGCTCTCCTTTTTGACGACCTTCTCCTGGATAATAATTTAGGGACACAAGTATAATTTCGGGTACCTCTTGAGCATATAACACAGAATAATGAGAAAGAGCCAGAACTAAGGCAGGAGCATTTTCTGCCAATAATACCTCCAAATCACACTTCCAAGTTTCCAACCTTTCACCTGCTATTTCCCATGATTTTTCAGCGACCTGTTCAAATGTCATAGTTTTTTCGGATAAAAACGATTCTTGTGGATGCATATTTTGAGCCTCATCTTCTTCTAAAGTCTCAGTAGGCATTTTTTATTTAAAACCTCTTCTTCACCCTAAAACCCCCCACCTCATCCTCCACCACAAATCCCATATCCTCAATTTGTCTACGGATTACATCAGCTTTATCCCAAATTCCACTCTTTCTGTACTGCTCTCGGGTTTTTGCTAGGTTCATTACTTCCTTGGGGATTTCATAAGCTATGTGATCTTGCAAGTCTAATCCCAAAACTTGGTCAAAATGAATCAATGTTTTAACCTTATCGCCTTCGGGGATTTCTGCTTTAACTAAATCCCATACAATGGCTAAGACTTTGGGCATGTTTAAATCATCCAGTAAGGCTTCCTCAAATTTATAAACATGCTCTGCTGAAATCTTTCCGTTTGTGTCTCTGTATCCACTTAATGTGCTATATAAACGATCTAATGCGGATCTAGCTGCAGTTAAAGACTCCCAAGTGAAATTAAGTGTGGATCTGTAATGAGCTGACATATAAAAGTAGCGCAAATCCATGGGGGAAAATCCTTTGGCTTCCAAATCATCTATAGTATAACCATTACCCAAACTTTTACCCATTTTGCCACCATCCACTTGTAGGAAGGCCCCATGCACCCAATAATTAACAAACTTTTTGCCAGTTGCGGCTTCACTTTGGGCTATTTCGTTTTGATGATGAATCATTTTTAGATCTTCGCCGCCCACATGAAGGTCAACAGTTTCTCCTAATTCAGCCATACACATAGCCGAGCATTCTAAATGCCATCCAGGGAATCCGCGTCCCCAAGGGGAATCCCATTCCTGCCAACGAGTAGTTCCTTCGGGGGAGAATTTCCATAAAGCAAAATCAGTTGCTCTTCTTTTTTCTGGATTTATCTCTACTCTTGCACCTTCTCTAATTTTTTCTTCATCTAATCCAGACAATTCTCCATAAGAAGGAAATTTGCTTGTATCAAAATAAACTCCATCCGAAATTTTATATGTATAACCTTTGCTTTCTAATAATCGAACTAGCTTTATTTGCTCTGGAATATAGGCTGTTGCTCTAGTATATTTTGTGGGTTTGAGTAAATTTAGTTTCCGACTTCCGACATCAAAATCCTTAATGTAAAAATCGGATATATCTGTCGCACTTTTTCCTTCTTTTTCGGCTGCCTTCTCTAATCTGTCTTCACCAGTATCGGCATCACCAAAATTGTCACCGCTTAAGTGGCCTACATCGGTTAAGTTCATGATGTATCTAACATTATATTTTTTGTATAACAAAGCCCTGTGAAGAATGTCACCTAACATGTATGTTCGATAATTTCCTATGCTAACAAAATCATAAACTGTGGGACCACAAAGGTACATGCTGAGGCTGTCTGGGTTTTGGGGAACAAATTCTTCGATTTTTTTGGTGAGGGAGTTGTAGATTTTAAGTTCCATATGAGGTGATTTTAACAGATTTTTAAAAGTTATTGCCAAGAAAAGTCCAAAAATGCTCCAAGTAATATTGACAAAAAAAGTAATACTTTTATAATAAGTATTACTATGAAATCATTTATTACCGGAGTCACACAAAAAGGGCAAGTCACCCTTCCAAAGGTTTTACGCGATAGTGCAGGGATTGCTGTATATGATAATGTAAAAATCTACATAGAGGATGGAAAGTTAATTGTTGAACCTGTTGAAGATATTTTGGATATTGCGGGGACGATTAAACCAAGGAAGAATAAGGATTTAGATATTATGGACGCCATAAATTCCATGGAATCAAATTATTTTGAAAGGATTTAAAATGCTTTATGTATTAGATACAAATGTTGTAATGAGAGCTCTTATTGAAGAGGATCCAAAAACAACAAAAGAATGTAAGAAAATTTTACAATTAATTAAAGATGGGGAGATACAAGCAATCATCCCAGGAGTTGTAATTGCAGAAACTGTTTGGGTACTAAAGGCATCTTATGGAATTACAAAAGAGGCTCAAGTGAAATCGATTGAGTCCATTTTAAATTTAAAAAACTTGAAATGTGTAGATGATTATGACTATAAAATTGCAGTAAAAATGTATGGATACAGCAATGCAAAGTATGTGGATTGTTTAATTGCTACTCAAGCGGATAAAAATGGAGCTACAGTGCTAACTTATGATAAGGAATTTAAAGGGCTTCCTGTGAAATGGATAACTCCAACGGAATTACTAAAAACCCTGGCAAAAGCCTAAACTTCCCTTCGCCCATCTAAAGCCCTAGATAAAGTGTTGTCATCAGCATATTCAATATCACCTCCAACAGGTAAGCCACGGCCAATTCTTGTGATTTTTACTTGCTCCTGTGTAAAACCGCGTTCTCTAATGGCATCAAAAATATAATTTGCGGTTGACTCGCCTTCCATTCCAGCGTTTGTGGCTAAAACAATTTCCACGGCGGAACTGTTGCCAGCTCCAAAAGCATCACTCCCCTTCCCTACTAAATCAGCAATTCTTGTAAATAAATCGTTTAAGTAAATATCATCAGGTCCAATGTAACTTAAAGGGTCAATCAGGCCGTGCAGGACATGGTACACACCTTTGTAATCGGTTTTTTCTAAGGCAACTACATCCAAGGGGGAAGCAACTACTAAAATTTGCCTCTTTTCACGGGAAGAGTCATCGCAAATTTTGCATAAAGCTCCTTCGGATATGTTTTTGCAAACAGAACACAATTGAGTACGATCCTTTAACTCTGCTAAAGTTTTTCCAAACTCTTTTAATTCGCGGTCAGGAAAGCTTAATAAGTAAAAAACCAATCTTTGAGCTGTCTTTGAGCCAACTCCAGGGAGGCGTTCAAAATAAGTTATTAAGTCTTCAATTACGTTGGGAAATGTCATTTTTACAGTGTATCAAATTTACTATTATCAAAGGGGAAGTCCGCCATCAAAAACATCTAAAAGTGAGGAATCTATGTTAACTGCGGTCAATTCTTCTCGATCTGGAATTACAATGTTAAGGTCGGTTAAATTGCCTGTTTCTCCAAAGGACTTCCTGATTGGCGCCGTTTGACATAATTTGCATTCAAAAATTAGGGGCTCATTTAGGATTTCAAATAAAACTTGCTCTACTATTTCTCTGTTTTTGCTGTACTCTAGGCGATCTTTGTGGAAGGCAAATCTTGCTTCTAAAACTAGGGTGTTTCCTACTATTTCTAGTGGTTGGGTTGCTTTTAACAGCGCCCTAACCGAATGGTTGTACTTTGTAGAGGCTCTTAAAATATTGTTCCACTCTTTTTTAATGGTTTCTAGGTCTATGGTTATTTCTGTGGGAGCCTCGGGAAGGGCTTCCTCAGAGACAGATTCTTCCACAATGGATGTTTCTGCGGGGACTTCCTTTTGGGGGGTCTCTGCATCTGTACCTTCTTCTCTTTCAGGCTTTACCTCCTCCTTCTTTTTTGGAGTTTTAGAAACGGAAGGAGTTGGCTTTGGTTTGGGGGTATCTTGCAGTGGAGTATCTGGCAAATCGCCGTCAAAATCCCCTCCCCATTTGGTGCAAATTTCTGCTACGGCAAGCTCAACTGATAAGGCGTTCTCACACTTTAAAAATAGGTTAGTTGCAAAAATAAGGTCATTTACTGGCAGTCTTTGACATTGCCCCTTCATTGTTTCCAAAATCTCATCGGGAAGGTCGTCAAATCCATCGGTTACGGACATTTTCAAAAATAACAAATCCTTTAGGTAATTTAAAAACGAGCCTACCCAAACCTGCATGTCAACCCCTTGGGAAACTTTTTCCTCTATAAAAGGCAAAGCTTTATTTGGGGCAACCTCCAGCAAAAAAGAGAAAAATTGTGAAAAGTCTTCATAAGAACCGGAACTTGCCAAACTATCAACCGAGGAATTCCCCTGTAAAACCTGTTGCAACATGGTTTCTGCATCACGATACCCGCCCAAAGAAGCACGAGCAATTTCCTCTGCATCTTTATCAGAAAGCTCATTCCCCTCCTCCACTGCAATTCCCTTTAACTTTTCCTTTAGCTGCTTTAAACTAGCCCGCCTAAAAGTAAAACCCTGACAACGAGATTTAATTGTATCTGGAACTTTGGAAACTTCAGTAGTACACAAAATAAACATGGCGTGAGCAGGGGGCTCTTCCAGTGTTTTTAATAAGGCATTAAATGCCTCAGTTGTAAGCATGTGAACTTCGTCAATAATATAAACTTTCTTTTTACCATGCGCTGGAGCAAGCTTAATTCGGTCACGCAAAGAACGAATGTCATCAATTCCTCGGTTACTTGCGGCGTCAATTTCAATTAGGTCCAAAAAACTACCTTCTCTAATAGCTACACAGTTTGCACAAGTATCACAAGGGTCGCCATTTTTTTCAGGAGCCAAACAATTCACAGCTTTTGCCAAAATCCTTGCAGTAGTAGTTTTTCCGGTACCTCTGGAACCTGTGAATAAATAAGCATGCGAAACTTTTCCCGTCTTTACTTGATTTGCAAGGGCATCTCCCACCAGATTGGGCTTAATAAGTTCACTAAATTTTTGCGGACGGTATTTTAAATAAAACATAAGGCAGCTCCAAATACTAAATTAGCATTGGAGATTTTTATTATCCACTAATTGGAAGAGATATATTTTGAATTTTCTCTAGGTCTTGTGCGGAAAAGTTGGATAAAACCCAATCTTCTGTTGAAGTTTTTTCATTTTGGGGGCGACCAACTCCTACTCTAAATCTTTGAAAATCCTTGGTTTTTATTGAAACAACAATGTCTTCCACACCTAAGTGTCCAGCAGGACCTATGTTTTTTTGAAGCTTTGTTTGGGCAAAGGCGAGGTCAATGTCGTCGTGAATTACTAGCAAATCTTCTGGGGTGACTTTGTAGTAAGACATTAAATGTGCCACCGAAATTCCTGAGCGATTCATAAAGGTTTGGGGTTTGGCTAAAATAAAATCCTCATTTTTAGCGATTTGTGCTTGCGCCTTGGCATCTTTTTTCCATTTTAATCCCATTTCTTCTGCCAATTTGTCCAGCAAAATGAAACCAACATTGTGAAGGTTTTTTTCGTATTTTTTACCAGGATTGCCGAGTCCTACAATTAGTTTCATTGTTATTCTTATACTTTAGTAAACCGATGTTTGCAAATTTCCCAAATATTACTCATCTTCTTTATGATGCACACCCAACAGATGCAAAGTCCCATGCTCTACAAGCTCCGCTATTTCATGCGCTAGGTCATTTCCATATTCCTGAGCCTGTCGCTCTGCCTGATCTATGTTTACAGCAATTTCGCCTAGTTGCAAAATCCCTTCCGGGGTTTCTTCAGCTGTCTCAAAAGATAATACATCAGTAGGATAATCCTTGTTCTTATACTGGGAATTCAACTCTTTCATTTGGGCATCTTTCACTAAAGAAACCGTAATATTTACTTGGGAATACTTTTGCAACTGCTCCATGGGATTTTTGTCAACTTTTGTCATATCTGCCACCTACTCCGAAAGAGCCGAAATAAATTCCAAAAGCTCTTCCAAAATAGCCAATTCCCCAGCCTCTTTTGCCCGCAATTCTTCCCGTCCTGCTTTTTCACAAATTTCAACAGTCTCTTTACGCTGCTTGATCTGCTTTTGGGCTATTTTTACAGCATCCTCCACCGAAAGTTGCTTCCCTTCCACGCGCAGGTCTATTTCTTTATTTTTTAAAGCCGAAATCAAAAATCGCAAAACAGATACACGGACAGTATCTCCTGCTTTGGAGTATTCAAAAACTTTTTTCTGTAAATCTGTAAGAAGCATTAGTTATAATTCCTTCTTCGATCACTTTTAATAGTTCTAGCTTTTTCTTCTCTTTTTAATCTTCTGGTCTGGCTTTCTTTTGTATATCGTTCCCTAAGTTTAGTTTCCTTGAGAACTCCGGCTTTATTAACTTCCATAATAAATCTTTTTAAAGCATGATCAAAAGACTCGCCTTTTCGCACTTTTACTTTTGTCACTTGATAAAAAACACCTCCAAGTCTAATTGGCAATCAAATAATTGATAAGACAGTTCAATAGGTAGTATATTATTTACTCGTTTTTTATGCAAACTTTTTGTGGGATGTGGGGATTGGTTTTTATTTGTGGAAAAAAGGGATGGGAGTCACAGTTGTGACCGAGTACTTTCACCCTTTGTACTCTTTTTGTTCCCTACCCCAAAAAAATTCTTCAAACGCCCAAACATCTGCGAGCATAGAGAACACCGACTTCAAACCAAGAGGTGGCATAAGCCGAAGCATATTCATCCTTCCAATCTCTCCGACGAACTGGAGAGTAATTTTTAGGAAAATGCCTAACAGAAGCGATACCGCGAGATATATCAGCTTGAGCGGATTGCCAATGGGCAAATCCCTCCTCAGCACGAGCCTTGTAACCCGCATCTAATTCCCTTAGGGATATTTTTCCATGAACAATGCTTGATTCGATGACTCCATGCTTTCCTTCTCGTAGCCACTTCAAAATCCTATTCATCGTAACCCCCTTTTCAATTCAAGATGTGCCCATTTTAACCTATAATATTTGAGTGGTCAAACCCAAAAATATCTAAAAAAGGGCCCCAACCCATATTTAAATTAACATGAGTTGGGGGCACAACCTAAGCAAAAAAGCTAAGAATCCTCTCTGCAACTCCTGGAGAACGAGACTCTCGCTTTGTCAGAAACAAGACATTGGCAGGGCTTGAGGCATCCGGTATAGAGCTACAAATAAAAACAACTTTTTTACCTCTTCCAGCCAATTCCAGCCCCAACTGGAGAGCAGCCTCGGGATCTGAATCAAACTCTAAATCTACAATATATCTGGGGTATAGCCCTGAGGCTCTCCAAACGGGAAGATTCCCCACAAAATGTAGCTCAAATCCAGAACCCTTCAGAAGGTTTCTGAATTGTTCCCTCCGGAAGCAAGGAACAGCCAAAAGCAATTTCACATTTCCCATCACAACCTCCTCTACTTATACTTTTAGAAGATTCTACCAATATCCCTTACAGTTATTATAACCAAAAGCCCCAGTAAAGCCAACATCCCCACCTGATGCACCCTTGCTTCTATGCGGGGGTCCACTTTTCGCTTGAAGAGCAGCTCTATTAAGATAAAAAAGATCCTTCCGCCATCTAAAGCTGGCAAAGGAAGTATGTTAAGAAATGCCAAACTTACCGAAATTTGCCCCATAAGGTCCAAAATTCCAAGCAGGGCTTCTTTTCCTGAAAATGACAAGATGCTTGAAACGATTGAGTAAATTCCTACAGGTCCAGAAACTGTTTCAGCTAAAGGCTCGGCTGTCCCCTCTTCGATGGAAAAACTGACTATATTTTTCATAGTAGAAATTGTGTATGACAAAATATTATAAGAATGAGCAAATCCTGCTGTTGCTTTTTGCAAGGGCGTCTCATAATGGATTTGAGCTACTGATCCTAGGTAAACTCCAAGTCTTGCAGGATTTTCTGGATCTTCTGTGTCCACAAAAGGGAGAACTTTTAGGGAGAATGTCTCGTCTGCTTCAATGGAAGATTCTGCTGAGGATTTTTCTTGTGAAGGCTTTATGATAACAGTCAATTCTTGGCCTGCTTTACCTTCCACAAGTCTGCGTACATCATAAAGAGAATTTACTGCCTCTCCATCAATAGAGACCAAAGTGTCGCCTAAATTAACTTTTGGAATCGTGTTTAACAGAGGAGAATTATCATCCAAGCCAAAAATTACTGTGTTAGTTTTTTCAACATTTCCAAATTTGAAGTCAAAGGGGAAAAGCAAAGGAACCTGATTTGATTTAAAGCCATTTAGACCTAGGAAAAGGTAGAAAAATGTTGCACCTAAAAGCATGTTCATAATTACACCCGCAGAAATTACCGCCATTCGTTGCCATGCGGTTTTTGAAACAAAACTTCTTGGATCTGCAAGCTCTTGGGGAGTTACTTCACTGGAATCTTCTCCTTTTAAGCGGACAAAACCTCCAAATGGGAAGAGATTTATTGAGTAAATTGTTTCCCCAAATTTCTTGCCAAAAATTCTTGGAGGTATACCTAAGCCAAATTCCTCTACCAAAATTCCGTTTTTCTTGGCAACAAAAAAGTGACCAAACTCATGGATGAGGACTAAAAAGGAAAGTATGAAGATGAAAATTATAAGTGATGTCATATTTTTATAAAGTTTGGCGAAAATGGAGGATGCTGAAAATATTTCTAGACAGTCATTATCTCTTCCGTTTTTTTCTCCCCTATTTCCTCCACCAAAAAATTGGTTTCTTTAACTAAATCTTCAATATCTTCTTTTAAAGAAAATTTCTCATCCTCCCCTATCTCTTTACTCTCAAATTGAGTATCAATTTCCTTCATTCCTTCTTGTCTTACTTTCCTAATGCGCTGTCTGTAATCTTCAACTTTTTCAGAAACAAGCTTGGCAAACTCTTTCCTTCTTTCTTCTGTTAAACCAGGGAAAACCAGCCTTACACGGTCTCCTTCGACAATAGGCTCAATCTTCAAATCGCTTTCTCTAATAGCCTTTGCAATGGAATTGAGTAAATTTTTGTCCCAAGGGGTAATAACTAAGGTGGAAGCATCTGAAACAGTAATATTTCCTACCTCTTTAATAGTCATTTTTGCGCCATAAGCTTCTATGCGAATGTTATCCAAAATTGCGGGAGTTGCACGGCCTGTCCTAATTTGAGTTAAATCTTCTCGCAGGGACTCGACTACTTTTTCAAGAGATTTTTTAAGTTCTAATTTATTCATGTTGCAATTGTATCAAGTGGTGCAAAATGTGTCACTTGTTTTAGGAGAGTGTTTTGCAAAGGCTTTAGTTTCTCGGCTAAAAAAGGCTTTAGTTTTGCTCTTTACAATAGAAGGTTTTTACGCCAAATCATCCACCGAAAAGCGAACAAATTTACCCAGCTCAATTTTTTCACCTGTTTTTGCTATTGATGCTGTAATTAAATCGCTTATTTTTTTAGACCCATCCTTAATGTACTCGTCACCTAAAAGCTCTTCCATGCTTTCATAATCCTGAACTGCGACTTGCATGGCAATTTCGTGTGCCAAAGTCTTAAATTCCGCGTTTTTTGCGACAAAATCGGTTTCACAAAGAAGCATAATCATACTGCCAACTTTTCCTGTGGAATGAACATAGGTTTCCACTAAACCTGCTTTTACAGTTCTCTCTGCTGATTTTTTTGCTGCAATTGCCTGTCCTCTAACTGCCAAAAACTCTTTGGCTTTAACAACATCTCCTGCAGCCTCTTCCAAAGCCTTTTTGACATCCAAAACGGAAGCAGATGTCTCTTCTCTTAATTTTTTAATGGCATTAATGTCCATATTTGTCCTTTCTTACTCAGGGATTATCCCTGAGAAAATTTTAACTTTCTGACTTTTTTGCCTGTTCTATAGGCAGAGAACTATGACAGGACCTCTAGTCCGAGGGATTATCCTTAAGACTATAGCCTTTTTCCAACGCTCCAGACAAAGTTTTTATTAACAAGGCAATGGATTTTATAGCGTCATCGTTACCTGGAACAGCATAATCAACAGAATTTGGGTCAGTGTCAGTGTCAACCAATGCCACAATAGGCACTCGCTTTCGCTTAGCCTCTCTAACAGCGGTCTTTTCCCTGTGAGCGTCAATAATTACTAAAGCAGCGGGCATTCCTTTTAAGCCAACCAAACCTCCAACCGAAGCTTCCAACTTTTCGATTTCGCGGTCCAATAATAACCTTTCCTTTTTGGTATATTTGTCATATGTGCCGTCTTTGGCTTCCCTTCGCATTCTTACCAAGCGGTCAATTCTGTCTCTAATAACTGGAAAATTGGTTAAAGTTCCGCCGAGCCACCTTTCGGTTACAGACAAGGCGCCAATATTTTGAGCTTCTAACTTTACCATCTCACTAACCTGCTTTTTGGTGCCAACAAATATCACTTGACCTTCCTTTTTCCCGACTTCCTCCAAAAAAGCAACGGCTTCCTTTAAAGCTTCATGGGTCTTTTCCAAATTTATAATGTGGATTCCTTTTTTAGCAGTGTAAATAAATTCTTCCGCTTTAGGATGCCATTTTCTAACCGAATGTCCTAAATGGACTCCAGCATCAAATAGCTCTTTTACATCTGGTACTTTAATTTTTGCCATAAAAAAACCTCCTATAAGGAGGCTGATAAAATAATGTTGCCTCCCTTTTAATTTTGAAACTTGCTTTGTAATCGATGAGATGTGCTTTTGCCTTAATCTCAATCGCAAGCTTCGCACTTGAGCCCTGACTAATTCAGAGAGGGAATTTCAAGATAGAAGGAGATTAACACAGGATGGGTGGTTTGGCAATTTTTTGATGAAAACAAAAGAAAGGAGAAAAAAGGGAAATGTTGAAGTACATCAACATTCCCCACAGGGAATTACAAGTCGGACTCTACAAATTGAAACTCTTTTTTCTGCAACAGCACATCAAAAGTGAAAGTCACATATCCACAATCGACCACTTGAACGGTAAACTGAAAGGTATGATGTCTCCCGCCTTCTTC
>CAZHSR010000016.1:4744-17310 GCA_964535155.1 uncultured Candidatus Saccharibacteria bacterium | reverse complement strand
TTGATTTACCAACATTTCTCGAATTTTTAGGTGCCAAATTTTAAACGGTATCTTTCAACGTTCTTTGAGGTTTATTATAAGGGTTTTAAGAAGATAATTCAATTATGAAAGTAATGTTAGAGCTTTGTGTAATGTGTCCTTTAGTTCTTTAAAGCTTACTTTAATAATAGCATCCTCAAAGCTGAACCAGTTACCTTCCAGTCCCTCTCTGATCATTTGTGCAGTAGTTGTTCCTTTCTCGTTGTTTTCAGCTTTAAAAAGATAGTATGTAACATATTTGTTTACGACTGTACCTGTGTCAGACTCTTCATAGGAAAATTCGGTTTGGGTAATTGGTTCAGTATGTAGTAGCTTGAGACTAGTATAGCCAGTTTCTTCTTGTACTTCTCTGGTTGCTGTTTCTGTAAGTTCCTCACCTTTTTCCACAGTACCCTTAGGCAATAACCACTCATCTCGGGATGTTTTGTGGATTAAATAAACCATGCCCTCTTTGTTTATTAGTACTCCGCCTGCAGAATGATGTTCTTTTCTCATTTTTGCAGTATACCACTATATTTATTGACGCGGTATTGACACTATGTCTCAATGAAAACCAAAAGAGATATAAATGCCATAGCGTATAATCATTATATGGATACAACCACAATCGTTAATTTTGGCCAGGAAAAATTTGAAATAACATGGCTTCCAGACTCATTTAATATGAATTACTCCCCTATTACACAAGTTTATGGAATTATTTTTAGTGAGAATGTCAGTGAAATTCTTGTTTGTAAACTAGAAGACTCTCTAGAATGGGTTCTTGCAGGAGGCACTGTAGAAGAGGAGGAAGATTTAGAAACTACTTTAAAGCGTGAAATTAGAGAGGAATTGAACATAACTTTAAAAAACATTCATCCTCTAGGAGTTCAAAGAGTCTTACCTTTACAGGATATGGCAGAAACAAACCGTATTAAGAATGGACCTAGTTATCAAGCAAGATTTATAGCTCAAATTGATGAAAGCCTGCCAAGGAGACCTGATCCTGCAAACGGAAAAATGTGGGAATACAAATTTGTTCCTGCAGATGAAATAGATACTTATATTGATTGGGGAAATAGTGGGAGGGCAATGTTTAGAGATGCAATAAAATTAGCCATTAAGGTAATAAAACATGAATAAACATGCTGCAATATTAGAAACTATAGAATCTGAATATAAAAATGATGAAAATAATTTAGCCCTACTTTTAGTGGGAAGTGTTGCTAGAGGTACAAATACTTCCAATTCTGATTTAGATTTAATATTAATTACTCAAAAAGAGCCCAAAGAATCGTTCAAAGAATTTGAAAAGGAAACCATTCTAGTAGAAGTAAAATCTGGAACTTTTAAGAAATTTTCAGGCTCCATAAAAGAAAATCCAATGAATGTTTATCAATTTTTGGAAGCAAAAGGCATTTTTGATAAGGGCAACTATTTAAAAAAATTAAGGGATTTAGCACAAGAGACCCTTGAGAACTATTCTCCTGAAGACACCAACTCCATTAAAAAATGGCTTGCTAGTGCAAAAACAAAGATAGAATCTGCGCAACAAACCAATGCCAAGTTAAGACAAGGATTTAATGTTTCTAATGTACTTTGGCAAGTAGTAAGAGGCCTATATGCTGTTAATAAGCTACCCACTCCGGCAAGTGCTAGTGCTTTTGAGAGGATAGGTTCGCTTGATAAGTTGCCTGATAATTTTGAAGTTTTGTGGGAGAAGGCTTTGAAGGATAATTTAGAGGCTCGTTCCGAAGGTACTTTATCCTTGGTTGAGTATTGTCTAGAAAATCTTTAGCTCGGATTTTAACTTTTGAATATGAGAATAATCTACAAATATAGCCTAAAAGAAGAATTGAAAAATTTTGTTGATCTGATACAAAACTATAAAGAATATAAGCAAAACAAAAATCTTTACATAAAATTACCTCATTTAGCAGATATTTTTGACCTGAAATTACACGAAAAGATTATTTGCTTTCTAATTCGCCAGGATGTCTATAAAAGACCCTCCATTGAAAATGCTATAAAAGAACTTGATATAGAGAATAATCTAAAAAAGGTTACATGTTATTTACATGCTTTTGGAGTTGGCGGTTGGTTTGATGTAGAAAAGCAAGAGATACATGTTCGCTGGGATTATCACGCTAATCATTTTTTTGAAACCCTAGTTCATGAAGTTCTTCATATTCTAACCTACAAAGAAACGGATGATTATGCCACTCGAGAGAATATTGTGGATGGGCTTATGGAGAAGGATTGTCTTTCTAAGCTTTTTAATCAGTAGTTTTCTATTTTAACTTTTCCATATATTTCTCTAATCCGGGCGAGTGTCTTCCATAAGTTCTAATATGTGCCATCAAATTTTTTTGCATTGCTAACAGCTCCTCTTTTGTATCTGGTAACTTGCCAAAATATTCAATGAGGTCGTTATCCGTTATGTTTTCAAGGGTTATTAATTTTTCTAATTTCTCATCGATTTGTGAAATCATGAATTCATTATATTATTATTTCCCAATCTAGCAGAATCTCTTGTTCCAAGTCGTAGTTTGCACTAACATAATGATCATGGCATTTGTTAAAGGTATCCCACATGTAAATTTTGAAATCAACAAAGAAATGGATTATTGGGCAGTTAAAGAATTTCTCACTTTTGACCCCGAAGATTCTTTTAGCAATTCAATTTTATTTGCTCACCCAAATTTAAATGGAGCTAAAAGTTTTAATTATGAGGAAAGAATAGATTTTTATAACAAATATGTAGATCAAGTATATGAAAACATATGTGATGTACTTGCACAGGTGAAAACCCGCATACAAGAGAATTGGGATACAGTAGAAACAGAATTTTTAGAAAAAACTCAGAAAATATTTATGGGACATCCTTGGCCTGAAGGAGCCTATGTAGGCTTTTTGTCTATTTTTAACTGCAACCCCAGATTTCTAAATCAAAAAACTTTTCAGGTTTATTATGAACATCCAGAAGGGCCTGTTTATGTTTGTGCCCACGAAATGCTTCATTTTATGTTTTATGATTATTTAGAAAAACATCCTGAGTTGGTGGAAGGTTTTAGTGAAGCTCTAATTTGGTATCTTTCCGAAATTTTTAATGTTGTTATTTTGGAAACTCCAGAATTTGTGAAAATAACGGGGAATTCTAATCCTCAGCCGTATAAAAAGCATGTGGAGTTTATACCCAAATTTAGGGGGTTATGGAAAAGTGAAAAGGATGTCTTCTGGTTTATTAAAAACGGATTGGAGCTCTTACAGAGCCTCCTCTGAATCGCTATCCATTTTTTAGTTGATTAAAGAACGAATATTCAAGGGCTTCCCCAAATACTTCTTTAAAAGCAGTCTTCAATTTCTCCCCGTCTTTTATATTATTTTGCTTTTTAAGAAACTCAAACAGCTTTTCTTTACCAAAATTATCCACAAGCAACTTAATGGCATTACCTGACTCATAATATATATTTTTTCCATCCAAAAATCCCTTAAATTCAATAGGCATTTTGTATTTATCCAGTTGATTTGCAACATAAATAGATACGCCCTCACTTATCCATGAAAAATTACTTTTACCAAGAGTTAAATGAAAAAAGGAGTGGCAAAGTTCATGTTTTATAAGCTTTTCAATGTCATATGTTTCCCCTTTATGACTGCTTTCTTTTGAAATGCTTTCTGGGTTCAATATGTAAATTGCAACATTTCCAGAACTCCACCCAACTATCCAATTTTCAGTTTGTTTTCCCCATAGAATGTTAATGGTCTCCCTATTATCAACAACAAATATTTTAGGAGTGTTGTATAGCCACTTTGTACCAAACCACTCATTTAACTCCCTCATAGCAGAATCTTTATATTCTTGTAATTTCTTATTATCGTATGGAGTTATCTTAAAAACGGAATTCATTTGTTGATTATATCCTATGTTTTGCCTAGATTATTAATCTTAGGTTTTAATTGCAAGGATCTGTTTCAACAACTTGTTCATTTACCTTATAATGAATTTGGTGATTTTTAAGCAGTTTACTAAATCATCAGAAAACTATGTTAAAAAAAGTCTTATCAAACCCCATTTTCTCCGGCGTTTTTGTCGTCACAATAGGATCATTTATAGGTAGCGCCTTTAGCTATCTTCTCCAAGTTTTTCTGGGGCGCCTTCTCCCCCTGGAAGATTACGGAACTTTTAACACTTTGCTTTCCCTTTCCACAATTTTGGGGGTTTTAGGTGGGGCATTTAGTAATTCAGTTATAAAAAAGGTCTCAGCATTAAAAGCCGAATGTAAATTTGACACACTAACTTTGCTTTTCTGGAAGCTTTCGTTCTATTGCCTCTTATTTGGCGGGCTTTTTGCACTTTTATTAATTGCCCTTAAGTCAAATTTTGCTCAATTTTTTAATATTTCCAATAGCCAAGTTTTGGTTTCCTTCTCCTTCCTAATGGGTCTCACTTTCCTTGGATCTCTCCCTCGTTCTTACCTGCAAGGTCTTCTAAGATTTAAAGCCTTAGCTTTTTGGGGAGTTTTTGCTGCCTTTGTTCGCCTTATTTTCCCTTTAGCCGCAGTTTATGCCAATTTTGGTTTAAGTGGCGTCTTTACAGGAATGGTTTTAGGCGCAATTCTTTCCTTTGTCCTTGCAATCTTTTTACTAAATAAAAATTTCCAAAAATGTGAAGTTTCGCAAGAACTTTCCCAGCATTATAAGCAAATAATAAATTTTGTTGGTCCCCTAATTTTTATTCAAGTAGGCTTAACGCTTATGAATAATATGGATGTTATTTTGGTAAAGCGATTATTTGACCCAGAATCAGCAGGAATTTATGCAGGAGTTGTAACGGTTGGAAAAGTTTTGCTGTTTGGAGCAGGTTCAGTTAGTACAATCATGTTTCCCGTTGTAGCAGAAGCTTTTTCGGCTGGGCAAGATTACAAGAAGTCGTTAAAAAAATTCCTTCCTCTTCAACTTTTAATGGTTGTAGGCTCTTCTTTGCTCTTTGTGCTTTTCCCAAAATTTATTACTGTTCTAATGTTTGGCGAAAGGTTTCTCCCAGCAGTTCAATATGTTCCCATGTTTACGGTTTTTATAGGCGCTTATATTTTAGTAAACTTTTTCATCCTGTATTTTATGGCAATCGAAAAATTTTCAGCCACCTACATTTTAGTTTTAGGAGCCGTTCTTCAAGCAACCCTCATATGGAAGTTTGCCACTTCGCTTGAGGCGGTGGTTTTGATAAATGCCTTAGTAACTTCGGTTGTATTGGTGGTACTAGTTGCATATTATGCTATGTTAAAATCAGAGTAATGTTGGTATCCATAATTATTCCTGCATATAAACAGGAAAAGACCATTCTTAAGGACATTTCCAGAGTGTATGATGTCATGTCTCAAACCAGATGGGATTTTGAATTAATCCTTGTATCCGATGGATCTCCAGACAAAACACTTGAAGAAGCAAAAAAGTTTAAAAAGCCCAATTTTCATGCCATTGGCTATGAAACCAATAAGGGAAAGGGTTATGCAGTAAGATACGGCATGGCTCGCGCAAAAGGGGATTACATTGCCTTTATTGATGCTGGAATGGATATTGACCCCAACGGAATATCTTTAATATTGGAACACATGCAATGGTATAACGCCGATATAATAGTCTCCAGTAAAAGGCATCCTGCTTCCGAATCCAACTTTCCTTTGATTAGAAGGCTTTATAGTTGGGGATACCATTTTATTGTAAAAATTTTATTTAGAATCCCAGTTAAAGACACTCAGGTTGGCTTAAAAGTTTATAAAAGAAAAGTTTTAGAAACAGTTTTACCAAGACTTGTTATTAAGCAGTTTGCTTTTGATATAGAACTTTTAGCTGTAGCAAAATACTTAGGTTTTAAAAGGATGTATGAAGCCCCAGTTAGAGTTCAAATAGATGTTGGAAAAAGTACATTTAAAAACTTTTTGTTTTTTGATAATTACATTAGAAGTATGCTTTGGGATACTATGGCAGTTTTTTACCGGATGTATATCTTGCGATATTATCATCCTGACTCTAAGCAAAAATGGACATATGATAAGGAGTTACAAATGCGAGTGAATACGGGTGAGCTTAATTCTTCTAGTTAAAGTTGGAAAAATAGATCCCTAGCCCTTACATTTTCTGGATAAGCTTTTAAGACTTCCGTAAGAATATTTTTACTCCCTTCGTTATCCCCCTTTTTATATAAAATTACTGCTAAATCCACTTGTAATTCTGGATTTGCTGGATAAATTTCAATTGCCTTTTTAATATGCTCTTCCGATTTGGCAAAATCCTCCGTATTTAAATAAATTGCCGCTAAAAGATTATGTGATTGCCAAAGATAAGGATTATTTTCTATAGCCTTATTTAACGCCTCAATTGCCTTCTCGTATTCCGCCATTTGCATATAGACATTTCCCATATTGTGATAAGCATCCGCATAGTTAGGCTTTAAATCAACAGCTTTCTGAAAATTCTCAATAGCCTTTTTTGGATCTCCCATATTTGCATACACATCCCCTAAATTGTTGTAATTATTTGGGCTTGAAGGAGCTGTTTTTGCTGTTGCAGTCCAAAGATTATAAGCATTTTTCCAGTCTATATTTCTATAAATTGTTCTTATTGAAAGTGCTATCACTAAAACGGAAAGGATGTACGGTGCCAACTTTTTTAGTTTCTCCATCGAAGAGAGCTTTGCCAATAAAATTCCTGTTGCAACAAAGATTCCAAAGGCTCCAAAATAAACATATCTTTCGGCAACAATCCAAGATACGCCAAAAGGAGTTAATGTGGGAGAAAGTCCAATTCCAAGCATGGTAAGCCAAAAAAAGTATTTTTTATTTTTAAAATAGGCATAAATTGTGGCTCCAATATAGATTAAAAGAACTATAGCTCTATAAAAAATCTGAACTGTAGTAAAACTTAATTCGGTATGATAAAGGGAAAGTTTATCAGGCCAAAATATTAGTCTAAAGTAAGAGCTTATTGCAATTATTGGAGTTAAAAATAAGTTGTTATTTTGAGGATTCTCATAATGAAGAGTTTGTAGCCCTTCAATTCGTGCGGGAATTTTATTGACATATATTCCTATCCAAGTTATTCCTAATATAAAAGGTAAAAACAATTTATTATTGTTAAAGGTTTTTGGATACGCTAAATGTAAGGATAATAGTAGAAAAGGGAACATCATGGACTTTTCCGATGTTAACAGGGCAACTAAAAAAGAAATCATGGAGAAATAGTAGAATTTTTGTTCCTTTACGGAGAAAATATATAAGCAAATTCCCAGTAAAACGAAAAAAGTATATTGTGAATATCCACTTCCAGAGATCCAAGTTATAGACTCAGTCATAATTGGATGGGATGCCGCAAGTAAAGCCCCTATAAAACCCGCCTTTTTATTTGCCAAAAGACTTGCCAAGAAAAATATTAATGAGCAGTTTCCAATATGAAATATTATATTAAGAAGTCTAAATGCCCATGGTACTTTTCCAAAAATATTGGAAATAATAAATCTTGGTAAAGCCCCAAAGAAGAATAAGGGATGTGCCAAGAATCCTTCCCATCTATTTGCTAAAGGATTTTCCAAAATTCCCGGTATGTCATCTGAAAGGAAATCGTTTCCAAGGGAGTTTGCGTAAATAGCAAAGATAAAAAGTGCTAAAACCAACAGATAATTTTTATTATCTTCAAGCCAAATCTTTAAATTAAAATTTTGAATCTTGTCTTTTAAACTTAACTCTCTAAATTTCTTAACCTCCTTAGGACTTTTAATATTTTTATTTTTATATTTCTTAGTCTTTTTTGCCATTATTAATAACAAAAATTTCGCCCAAAAGTCCCATCCCTAAAATGTTTGTGCCTAAAATTGCAAGTAAAATGCCCAAGAAAAATAAGGGGCGACCATAAATGTAATGTCCAGCAAACCATCCAATGGCTAAATAGCCTAAAATTAAGAATCCTGTTGCTAAAAGGCCTAATCCCACTCTTCCAAAAAGTCTAAATGGTTCCTTTTTAAAGCGATATATAAAGTAAATGCTTAACATGTCTAGTAAAGAGTTGATGAATCGGCTAAAACCCATTTTTCCGTATTTTGATTCCCCAGAAAAGCGGTCTTTTTGTTCAATATCAACTTGGGAGACCCTGTATCCTTCAATGCTGGCTAAAAGGGGCAAATACCTGTGATAATCGCTTTTTAGAGTTATAGTTTTGGCGCACTCGGTTGTCATGGCTTTAAATCCGCAGTTCATGTCTTTAATAGGAGAGCCAATTAAAATTTTGGCGGTATTGTTGGCAATAAATGAAGAGATTTTTTTGGCAAAGTTTTTGGCGTACTTGTTGGTCCTGTTACCTACAACAAAATCAACGGTTGGTTTTTCTATTTCGGCTAAAAAGTCGGCAATGTATTGTGGGTCATCTTGAAGGTCGGCGTCTAAAATTACAATTATTTCTCCCCGAGCTTTTTGAATTCCTTGTCGTAAGGCCTCAGTTTTACCTTGATTCTTTTTAAATGAAATGTAGCTAAATTTTAGACTCTCTGTGGAGGCCGTTCCTGCAAGTTCTTCTAGCTTTTGCTTGGTCCCGTCAGAACTTCCATCGTTTATAAAAATGATTTCCCATGAGTAGGCGGAAAGCTTTTTTGTCTGATCCAAAAGTCTTTCATATAAGGGAAAGATATTTTCTTCTTCATTGTAGGCAGGGATTAAAATTGTGATTAATTTTTCTTTTTGCATAGGTACATCTGCCATGGGAAGGGATAATGGCAACTAATTACTGTAAAATGCTGTTCCAAAAGGGTTTTAAACTGTTGTGAAGTCCAATTATTAACATGCTCTGGATCATTTCCAAGTGCTTTTACATTTTTTAAAGCTATAAAATTACTTAATTTAAAAAATGGCTCATTTGGAACAGAAATTATAAATGTCTCCGCTGGAATGTTTTTAAGGTTTTCTAGGGCTTTATTGTAATCTAAAATGTGCTCTAAAACTTCTAAGCACAGTACCAAATCGAATTGTGATTGCTCAAATTGCGCTAGGGTTTCTGAAAAGTTTTCCGCGGAAAGGTCTGCGGTTTTAAAATAAGCCTGTGGTAAGCGGTTTTTTGCTTTTTCTACCGCTTCATCCGAAATATCTGTTCCAATTACTGTTGGGATTTCCATGTGGTTTGTAAGGTACTCAAGCACAAAACCCTCGCCGCAACCTATTTCAAGGACACTTCTCAAATTCGTATTTTCTGCAATTAAGCCTTTTAGTATGGCATGAAAGTTATTTAACAACAATTTGCGTAATGGGTTTTTGGTCTGATGCTTATTTTGATTTGAACTAATTTTATCTTGGTTTTCCATTATGCCGAATTATCCCATATTTTAGCCATTTTCCCAATTTTTCTTTATAATAGGCACATCATGTCTTGGTTAAAAAATAATCCTTGGAAAGCAGTTTTTATTGTCTTCTTTGCTTTCGTAACAGTAATTAGCCTTTTTACATTTAAAAATTATGGCATCTCAATTGATGAGCCTATTCAGCATCAACACCTTTTGATAACGGCAAAAAAGGCTTTTTCTGCTCTAGGTATTTTAGATTCTGCCCCCCAATCGATAAAATCTGCCGCTGACCTTTCTTCTTATGAACATAGGTTTTATGGAGTCGCTGCACAATACCCACTTTTAATCCTGGAATTTTTCCCAGACACTTTTGCCCCAAATCTTCCTGCTTTTTGGCTTGCTCGTCACCTTTATACACGAGTAATTTTCCTTCTTGGTGCTGTAGCCTTCTTTTTTATTGCCAAAAAAATAACAAAAAGTCCTTTAATACTATTGCTGTCACTGACTGCCTATTTCCTACATCCAAGAGTCTCGGCACATAGTTTTTATAATATAAAAGATAGCATCTTCCTTTCTTTCTTTGTTATTTCAATGTATTTTTTGTTCCAATATTTAGAGACTCGCAAGTTTAAAGACCTGTTTCTACTGGGAATTTTTTCTGCCACTACGGTAAATGTCCGCTTAATGGGAATCCTAATTCCCGCTTTTCTAGCGTTTTGGCTCACCCTAGAAGTAGCTTTACAAAAGCAAAAAATTAAACAAAATCTAAAGCCTTTACTTCTTTTCTCCCCCCTTTTCCTCGCCATTTTATACCTAATTTGGCCTGCACTTTGGGGTTCCCCTCAAGCGACCTTAACAGCAGCCTTTTCCAAGTTTGCAAATTATGATGCTTGGGATGGATGGATTTTATTTGCGGGCGATTACATTTCGGCAAAAAATCCTCCAAAAACTTATTTGCCAGTATGGATTGCAGTTACAACACCTTGGTCTCACCTTTTGCTTTGGGTTTTGGGTCTAATTTTGCCAGCACTCCTTATTTTTAAAAAATCTTGTCGAAATTATTTAGAAAAGCCTTACATTTTCCTTTCAGCTCATTTTTTTATTTGGGCTTCTTTCTTGCCGATTATTATTTTGGGTTCAACTTTGTATAGCGGATGGCGCCATGTTCAGTATTTGTTTGGTCCCTTAATGCTTCTATTTGTTTATGCTTTGGCCCTTCTCTGGAAAAAGTTTTCGCCAAGAGTTTTTGCTGTAATAGTAACTCTGGTAAGCTTGTCTTTGGTTTACACCCTTGGATGGATGGTGGCCAATCATCCCTTTGAGTATGCGTATTTTAATGCTCTGGCAGGAAAAAATTGGAATCAAAATTGGGAACATGATTACTGGTGGGTTTCTAGTAAGCAATTGTTGGAGCACCTGTTACAAAGCCAAGAAGGGGATTTGACTGTTTGTGCGGGCGGTACGGGACATGTTCCACTTAATTTAAATTTAATCCCATTGGATGAGCGGTCGCGGATAAAGTTGGATTGTTCAGAGGCTTTAGAAGGGCTGCCTTCATACTATTTGCACAATAGTAATACTTTAGGTGACTTTAAACTGGAAGGTTTTGAGCGGGTTTATACTGTGACTGTGGGTGGAGAGGTGATTTCTTCGGTTTATAAGTTGGTGGAAAAGTAGCGGAAGGAAAGGAGTTTCTCCTTCCGCTTGAGAAAAACTAAGAATTACGAGGAGATCTAGATTTCTTTTTCCCCCGCCCATCCTTTTTTACAACCTTTTGGTGTGTAGGATGTGCAAGTTGGGTCTGTGGTGTTCTGCGGTGTTTCCAACGATTCACGATTTTCTGCAACAAGCCCATTACTTCCTCCTTAGTTTTCAAGATACCCTTAAAATATCACAAGACCCCTAGTTTGAAAAGCCCTAATTTTTACAAACCGCTTCTTTGTCAAAACCCCTCGCTGTACGCAAGCTTAAAAAATAAGCCGTTGGTAACACATGATTTGTTATCTGATCCACAGCCAAATGCACAAACATAGAAAATCCGAGTACAAGAAAAATCGGTTGGAAGGCAAGAAAATAAAGTGCCATAAGCGCCAAGCTTAACTCCCAGGAATGCAGAGGCAAATAAAGCCTTGTTACATCCTTAAAAAAATCCGCTTCAAAAAAAGTTTTTAAACTAAACGGCTTTTTGTTTTGGAGAAGGTAAATTGCAAAGTCAAACATGTGATCCGCGTCTATTAAAAATGCACCTAAAAAGGAAAGTGATGCTACAAGGGGGCCAAAAAGGTATGCAAATATGGCAAAGAGTAGGACTGCAGTTGAAAAATGGATTATTTCGGTTTTTGCAAGGTATGACATGGGGATTTTTACCGTTTATAAATTGCCTCCAAGTTTTTTAAAACACTTTCTTTCATGTTTTGATTATATCAAAAAGAAGATTTCATTTAGATTAAGAAATTTTTACAATCTGGTAGCATTTTTATATAATAATCATACAAAGACTTATGATTTGAATTGTCACCGGATGGTGGCGTGGCTGAGACACTCAGTCTAGGACATAAGTCGGAAAATCCCAAAGCAATTTGGGATTTTTTTGTTTAAATTAATCTTATAGAAACGAAAAACTCCATGTGTGCAATGCAGACATGGAGGGTTTTATTTTAATAAGTATATTTAGAATTATTTTTCTGTCAATAGGGTTTTGTGCGTGGGCCAGCACATACTACACACTTTGTGAATATGGCACGAAAAAAAATACCCCAAGCGGTTTTTAGATCACTGCTTGGGGTATATTGTTACTGGCTATTTTATGACTTCTAAAATTTCCTCAAACCTCAGAGGTTTGGGAATGTACAGAGCATTTGGCGCTTTGCCTTTTTGTGGCTCAGCAGAGATGACGATGACATGTTTTCCTCCTGCATCTAGCAATTCTCGGGCAAAAACCTCGCCCCTCAAGGGACCGTGAACATTTCCGTCCAGTAAATATGCGTGGAAAGGTCCCTGTTTTTGCTCTAATTCGCGAGCTTCTTGTACGGATTCTGCACTTCGCACACTAAAACCTTCCATTTCCAAGAGATCTCTCAGTGCCTTCCTTACTGGTGCACTATCTTCTAGAATCAGAACTTTTCTCATTTCTCCTCCTCAACTAAGATTTAACGAATTTAACAGATAGATTATATCAAAAAGGATTGTAACCTCAAAATTAGTTTAAATTGTAGGAATGTAA
>CAZHSR010000016.1:0-4734 GCA_964535155.1 uncultured Candidatus Saccharibacteria bacterium | reverse complement strand
AAAAACTACATAGAGACTTTTGTAAAAGCCTTATTACCAAGGATGAAAAAAGTCTTCAGTGAGAGTGAAAACAATTCGGGAAAATTTTTCATTGCCAGTGAAAACTTTCCTTAAACAAACTCAATCTTCAATTTACAACCAAAAGCCCTTGCTAGACTTCTCAAATACTGAAAACTAGGGTTGTAGCTTCCATCTTCCATTCTAATCACTGCATTTTTCTGTGTACCCATTCTTTTATCCAGTTCCTTTTGGGTCATTCCAGTTTCAATTCGCTTTTTTATTATTTTTTCATGGAGAGCGTATTCTTCTTCAAGCTCGTCATAGCCCTTTTTAAATTCTGGGTCTTTTAGAAGTTGTTTTTTATGATCAGCAAAATTTATAAAACCTTTCATGCCAAAAAGTATATAACATGTAAGGTATATATCAAGATGTTTTAGTTTATTGCTAATATTTGCCCCTTGTGTTAAAGTTTCTCAAAAGTAAGCACTTTGATTCTAAAATATACCCAAAAAGGAGTTAGCCATGTATAAGAAGCTTTCCGCACCTTTGATTGTCCAGTTAGAACTTACAGACGGCTGTTTTCAATTATGTAGCCACTGCTACAGATCTTGTCAGTTACGAAATCGTTCTGACACGAGTCTTTCAGAGTCTCAGGTGGAATATATTATTGAGCGACTCGCCCAGCACAATGTTTTCCAAGTCGTATTTACAGGTGGTGAGCCTTTAATGGTACCCGCTGTTTTGAAGGCAGGTGTGTTAAAAGCTGCTGAATTTGGGCTTTTTCGTAATCTTAATACCAATCTAGGGTTGCTCTCTCCAAATATGGTCGATTTTCTTGTTGAACATAAGGTGGCTATTTTAACCACTCTGTTTTCACATAAGGAAGATGTCCATGATCGTATTTCTGGGGTACGCGGGTCGCATCGAAGGCTACTTCACAATATTGAAACCTTAGTAAATCGGGGCTGTGTTGTGAGTGTTAACCAGGTGGTGCGTTGCGATAATGCCCTAGATGTACTAGATACGGGAAGGTTAATGGCTCAAATGGGGGTAGCTAAGTTTTCTGCTACAAAGGCAGCTCCCACCCCTGGAATTGATTACAATACCTATAGACCTTCTTCTTCGGATCTTCTTGGGGCACTTGATTCCCTTCTGGTGTTACAGGAAGAAACAGGTATTAAAGTTGATACCTTGGAAAGTTATCCTTTCTGTTTCTTTCAAGATATTGAAAGGTATGCCCCTTTTGCAAGGAGAAACTGCACTGCAGGTGTGTTTAATTGCTCAATAGGCCCCGAGGGAGGTGTGAGACCCTGTTCTCATGCGGATCTTTCCTACGGAAACATTTTCAAGCAGTCTTTATCCGAAATTTGGGATAAGATGCATGTTTGGAGAGATGGATCTTTGCTACCCCCCAAATGTCAAGGTTGTCCCCTCCTGAAAGGTTGTTCTGGCGGATGCAGATTTGATGCTAAGTTTACCTGTGGGAATTTATGTGGCGATGACCCTCTTGTGGGGGATCCTTCCACTGTTAAGATGC
Source organism: uncultured Candidatus Saccharibacteria bacterium (assembly GCA_964535155.1). Lineage (GTDB taxonomy): Bacteria > Patescibacteriota > WWE3 > UBA101185 > UBA10185 > JAGPFW01. The sequence continues at coordinate 3,197 of CAZHSR010000016.1, read as the reverse complement.
CGTCAAAAGAGGCATATATCCCTAAGGAACTTCCAGAGCTTTTGCAAATATCTCGCTATTTGAGACATCGCCCCGAAAGTTTTGGGGGAGTATGTTGGGTGGATAAGAATGTTTTGTTTCTAACCTCTGCAGGGTATTCCTTGGCTACAACCCTTTTTACTAATGTAAATGGTTCGCCTTTCTCTACTTCTATGCTAAACTTAAAAGGGTTTACACAGGAAAAGATCCTAAAGTTTCTGCATGTCCTGTATAACCACAATATCCTTGTTGAAGGGAGGTGATGAGATGTACGAGGGCGTAGAGGAACTGTTTACCGTTGTGTTTGAAGATGCTCGTGGAGCGGAACCCCATGAGTATGATGCAACTTTCTGTTGCCAGACCGGTTGCGTGGACATTTAGTCCAATATGTAGTTTTCTGCTCTTGCCAAAGGCCTCATGTTCTTTTGAGGTCTTTGGCTTCTTTTTTATTATAAAAACACCAACTTTTCTAATATAATACCCTTGTATTAACCAGGTATGAAAATATACAACACACTTACAAAAAAACTTGAAACATTTACCCCAATCAAAGAAGACAGTGTTTCCCTTTATGCCTGTGGTGTAACCCCATACAAACCCCCTCATTTAGGGCATGCCTTGCAAGGAGTTTTCTTTGATGTTTTCAGAAGATACTTTGAATACAAGGGTTACGATGTTACCTATGTTAGAAACTATACGGACATTGACGACAAAATAATTAGAGAGGCTCAGACTTGTGGTCTTGACCCCTTGGAACTTTCAGAGAAAATGATTTTGGAAGCCGATACTGCCTTTGGTGCTTTAAGGATACAAAAAGCCAATTTTGAACCAAAAGTATCAGAACATATTGACGGGATCATCTCTTTTATACAGGACTTACTAAATAAAGAATACGCTTATATTACAGATAAAGGCAACATATACTATAAAGTTAGAAAATTCACGGAATACGGTAAACTCTCTAACCAAAATGTGGATCAAATGGAACATGGAGTTCGCAAAGATGTGGAAACCGATAAAGAAGATCCTCTTGATTTTGCCCTTTGGAAGAGTGCCAATGATAAAGAAGAAATTTATTGGACTTCTCCGTGGGGCAATGGAAGACCAGGTTGGCATATAGAATGTTCCGTTATGAGTTCTCATTATTTGGGGGATCATTTTGACATCCATGGTGGCGGTTTAGATCTTGTTTTTCCCCATCACGAAAATGAGATAGCCCAAAGTGAAGCAGTTCATGCAGGAAAGTTTGCTAATTATTGGATGCATAACGGACTTTTAATGGTAGGCACTGATAAAATGAGCAAATCGTTGGGTAATGATATTTCCCTTAGTATTTGGTTGGAGCATTATCATCCCGAGGTAATTCGTTATCTATTTTTAAGTAATCACTATAGATCAAATGTTCAGTTTGATGAAAAACGCTATATTGATGCAAATAAAAATGTTTATAGTTTTTATAAAACACTAGAAAGGCTGGAAGAAGCTTTAGATACAGATTACCCTGTGGATGAGAAACTTAAAGCTAGTTATATATCCCAGTTTGAAGGGTCCATGGACCAGGATTTTAATACCGTTGAAGTGATTGCTCTTTTACACAATATAAGCAAGGAAATTAATAAAGAAATAAGCACATCAAGTAAAGATAATCTTTCAACATATAGAAATGTGATACAAATTATAGGAAATGTCATAGGACTTTTTGATTTAAATCCCATTGGTACTTTAAGAGAAATTACAACTTTGGAATTAAAGAAGAGAAATCTTAAAGAGGCTCAGATAGAAGATTTAATAAAGAAAAGAGATTTATTTAGGAAGAAAAAGGAGTATAAGGAAGCAGATAAGTGTACCGAAGAACTCAACTTATTGGGTATAAAATTAATCGATTCCTTGGAAGGCACCACTTGGGAATTTTCTTTTAACTAGGATTAAGTCCCAAAATATGCCCCAAAATACTTGACAACCCCTAAATTACTCGTATAATGGTTATATTATGATGAGGGGACTACCAAAGGGCAAGCTTGCTTCCCGCGGGAATGCCCCTCTTTATATTTAAACTCTTAATTTTTTCTCTGCTAATCCCAAAGGAGTAATATATTTTGAAAAACCTTTTAGAAGTGATGAATATTTATTATTTGGGGTAAGTACTTTATGTAGCTTTTGATTCTCAATTAGGTATTTTACAAGACAGTGAAAATCACCATCCCCAGAAACAATTATTGCCTTTGCATACTTTTTTATATTTATAACTGTATGTAATACCAACTCTGCGTCAACATTGCCTTTATAAGAGAAATTTCTATTTCTTTTTATCTTTAAAACAGGTTTAAAAATTAATGTATAGCCATCTTCTTGTAATTCTTTATAAAGTTTTGCATTTGTAGGGATATATCCAAGAAAAAGATAGGCTCTTGAAACACCATATTTTGTTTTTAGATAATTTCTAAACTTTTGATAATCAACTTTCCATCCAGATTCTAGTGTTCCTTTGTATAAGTTTTGGCTATCTATAAAAGCAAAATTACTTGGCATAACATATATTATAGTATTAAAGAATTAGAGAATCATTAATTTCTCTATTTTCTGGGGGGATTTTCCACTGAGTCTTTTAGAAGTTGTCAAATCCAAAACCTGCTAAAATAGAACTAATGACATTCTTTAGCATAATAATACCTGTAAGAACAGTTAATGAATACCTCAAAGAAAGCATATCCCATCTTAAAAATTTAGATTATCCCTCATTTGAAGTAATTATTGTCACAGACGCCCCAGAAGAGTACCCATTTAATGATTCCCGATTTAAAATTATTTCTAGTGGTGCTGTTGGTCCGGGTGAAAAAAGGAATATTGGAGCTTCCGTTGCCAATGGAAATGTTCTCGCCTTTTTAGACGATGATGCATTCCCACAAAAGGATTGGCTTCAACAAGCAAGAAAAATCTTTGAGGAAGACCCAAATTTATACGCCCTTGGAGCTCCAGCTATTACTCCTCCAACTGCGCCTTTACTAGAAAAACTTTCAGGCAAAATTTATGAGTCCTTTTTGTCTGGAGGGAATACCACTTATAGATATATTGCAAAGAGTCGTAGAGATATAGAGGACTACCCCACAGTAAACTTATTCGTTAAAAAAGAGGCTTTTAACAAAGTTGGAGGTTTCCCTATAGAATTTTGGCCAGGTGAA
>CAZHSR010000015.1:0-17535 GCA_964535155.1 uncultured Candidatus Saccharibacteria bacterium | reverse complement strand
GATTACCGCAAATCACATGGTAGTTTTGAAAAAGCAGTATGCTCAAATTTTAGCTGATAGAACTGGAAAGGATTTTGAACAGGTTATGCGTGATATTGAAAGGGATAAATGGATGGGCGCGGGGGAAGCAAAGGAATATGGCTTAATTGATGAGATTTTTGACCCAAAGGATTTGAGGGATCTGGGAAAGAAGAAATAAATAACAGCTTTTTGGGGAGACCCAACAGCTAAAATAAAAATCAAGGGCTCTTAGCTCAGCTGGTTAGAGCGCAGCATTGACATTGCTGAGGTCACAGGTTCAAGTCCTGTAGAGCCCACCATGCTTCGTAATTACCAAACGAAAACGGTCCTCGTCGCTTCGCTCCTGCGGAATGTTTTCTTATTGGTAATTACTTCGCCTATGAAATATACAAAATATCCACAAATAAAAGTGAAAATACTTTGATTTAAACTAGTTCCTGTGGTATAGTAGCTATAGGTTGAAAACACGAAAAGGAGGAAGAGGCATGTGGAGTAAAAGAGAGGCAGAAGAGATAGAGAATCATCTTAGAACAATATTGGGTCAGATCCCTGGTGTGGTTAACATAGAAGGAAGGAGCCTTAGAGACCGGGACTACAAAGTTCACTTTGAGTTGAATGGTCTTGACAATTTTGGCTATCTGCTTTCCTATAGCCCCAGCCAGATGGAGTTTGAAGGATGGTGTGTGGGTCTTGGGTATGCATTCCCAAAACATATTGTTGGACCCATGCTTAAATTGCTATTTCATAAGATTGTTTATGTCCAAAAGCCCAGTTCCAAAAGAAGGGACGGAATACATCTATGGAGAAGTGTGGGTCTTGAACAACTACGAAAAGCAGTGGCAAATCTTTAATAACTACAAACGGAAATCCTATCCTGGGGTTTCCGTTTTTTTTTGCAAAAAACCCCCTCTCACCCACCTCGGTTTACAACTTGGTACAATTACCCCATGGACATAAAAGTGAACAAAACCCCCAACCAATACAAAACCATAATCTTTGACTTTGACGGAACAATAGCTGACACCTTTGGCGTCTTTTATAACATCCTGCGAGAACTAGGCCCTCAAATTGGAATAGGCGACATTACACCAGAAGATATTTTGGCATACAGGCAAAAAGGAGCAAAAGAGTTAATTAAGCAGTTTAAAATTAAGGCTTGGCGAGTGCCTTTTTTAATTAAAAAAGGGCAAAAGATTTTTGGAAAGCATATTGAATCAACCGCTCCATTTGAAAGGATGCCGGAAGTTTTGCGACTTTTGTTTGAGTCCAAAATTAAATTAGGGATTGTGACAACAAATACTTCGGGAAATGTGAGAAAGTTTTTGGAAAAATGGGATTTGGAGGTTTTTGATTTTGTAATTTCTACGCCCAGTTTGTTTGGAAAAAAATCGGCTTTAAAAAGGACGCTAAAAAGGTATGGTCTAAAAAAAGAAGAAGTTATTTACATAGGCGATGAGGTGCGCGATATAGAAAGTGCTAAAAGTGCGGGTATTTCGGTGGGGGCTGTTGTCTGGGGATACAATACTAAGGATTTGTTGGTGGAACATTCGCCTGATTTTGTTTTTGAGGAACCAAAGAATCTACTGGAATTAAGAAATTAAATGAATGGCTAGAAATATGAGCAGAGACAAGAAATTTGTTATAGATTCAATAAAAATGGATTTGTTTAGGGTTGTAACTGCAACAGGGGATATTTCCAAGGAAATCCCAGTTGATTCGGTTAAAACTTTTTTAGACCATGCTGATAAAGACTTTGGGAAAATTGAATTGGAGGAAAGGGAAATTGGCTTGAGAGGAAAACTGAGGGAGTTGAGGGAAAAATTGTATTTACTGGAAGATCCCCATAAAAGGATAAGATGGGCAGAAGATGTTTTGACCATAAGGTGCATGTTGTAAAGAACTCGGATCGTATCAAGCCAAAAACCCGTTGCAAAAGTGTATAATTGAATAACATGCAGGTCGTAGTCAAAAACATCATTACACATTACAGTTTATTTGAAACCCCTAATTCAAAGTGGTACTTGGTAATTCTCCCAGGGTGGAAAAATGGGGCTAATTCTTGGGAAGAAGTAGCAAAAGCTTTGAGTCAAAAATATAAAGTTTTGACACTGGATTTCCCCGGATTTGGCTTTACATCAAAGCCAGGGGCTGCTTGGGATATATATGCTTATGCTGAGTTTACAAAAAAGTTTTTGGAAAAATTAGAGGTTAAGGAGTGCATTTTATTGGGGCATTCCTTTGGTGGAAGGGTGGCACTAATACTGACAGGGGATGAAAAATATTCAGAAAATATTGAGATTAAAAAATTGATCCTTGTTGATAGTGCGGGATTAAACAGCAGAAGTGCTGTTGTTAAGCTTAAAATATCCTTAGCTCTTTTGGCAAAGAAAATCCTTCCCGCTAGAATTAGCAAAAAATTAGGTTCAGTAGTTGGTAGCAAGGATTACAAAGAGGCAGGGGAAATGCAGGGAATCTTAAACAAAGTTGTTAATCAAAACTTGCTACATCTTCTTCCAAAAATAAAAGTACCAACACTAATTGTTTGGGGAGATAAGGATAGAGAATTAAGCGTAAAAGAAACCAAAATATTTAAAGAAAAAATAGCCGATTCACTTGTAAAAATAGTTTGGGGAGCTGGGCATCATCCTCATTTGGATAAGCCAGAAACTTTTTTAGATATTTTAAAGGAGTGGTTATGCTAAAAACTTTATTCCCATACAAAATGCATTTGCATATTTTTCAATTAGAGGGGTATGAAATTGGAAGATTTCTAAAATGGATGGGGAAAAATTTCTTTAAGCGAAAATATGAAGTAAAAAAACCTCTGGTCTGGACAGGAAAGGCAAAATTTATTTTTCTTGTTGCAGTTTTTTATGCTTTGCTGACAATAATTGTGCTAATCCTAAAATATGGGGTTTTAGGCTGTATAACAGGAACCATTTTAACCTCACAAGCATATATTTTCCTCATTCTCGGGTTTCTAACTCTAAAACCCTACGAAATTATCAATCGCAAAAGAACAAAACACATCTCCAGGGAAAAGATCCAAAATTTGAAAGATAAAGGATTAGAAGTCATTGGGATCACAGGATCATACGGAAAAACCAGCGTAAAAGACTTCCTTTACCAAATTCTTTCGCAAGAATATTCCGTTTTAAAAACTCCTGAAAGCTACAACACTTTATTTGGAATTTCCAAAGTTGTTGATTTAGAACTAGACAATCATTACAAATATTTTATCTGTGAAATGGGCGCCTATAAAATAGGAGAAATTAAAGAATTGTGTCAAACTTTTTTACCTGACCATGCAATTTTAACTGGAATAAATGAGCAACATCTGGAAAGATTTGGGTGCATAGAAAACACTATTCAGGGCAAGTTTGAAATTATGGAATATTCCGATTCAAAGGGGATCGGATTAGTAAATGGAAATAACGGCCTCGTGATGGAAAATTATAAAAAGTATAGAGAAAATTCTTTTATATATGCAAAGGAAAATGGAGAATTTAGAATAGAAAATGTTGAAACAACACCAGAAGGAAGTTTTTTTGACCTAGTTTTACAAGACAAAGTTTTAAGAACACAAACACCCCTAGTAGGAAAAAGTAATTTGGAAAACATCTTGGCTGGGGCATCAATGGCATATCTCTTGGGAATGTCAGATGAAAAAATTGTTGAAGCAATAAAAAAGCTTAAACCAGTGCCTCACAGATTGGAAATAAAAAACCTGGAAGGGGGAATAAGCATCATTGATGATTCTTACAACAGCAATGTCAACGGATTTAAAGCTGCTCTGGACTTATTAAATTCAATGAAAACGGAAAATAAAGTATTAGTTACGCCGGGGATTGTGGAATTGGGGGATAAGACAGCAAAAATTCACAGAGAGTTAGGGGCTTTAGCAGAGAAAATTTGTGATTTAGTTGTATTAGTAGGCAAAAGTGAAAGGACTCAGGGTCTAGAAGAGGGAATTGGGAATTTAAACAAAATAAGATTTATTGATTCTATAACAGAATTGGACTTTTCCACATTTAAAAAAAGTGTAGTACTAATTGAAAACGACCTAACCGAAAATTATTAAACAAAAAGCCCCAAGTTAAAAAATTAACCCAGCTTTGGCGTCTTAATCCCTGGTTTAAAATCCTCCAAGATGTTGGACTCAAAAACATTTGTTTTTTGGCTCTTCTCTTCAAAACGAGATTCTGCTAATTCAACTAAACGCGAAATCATATCCGCAAAACTCATCCCAGAGGCTTCCCACAAATAAAAGGCCATGCTACCAGGAATAGTGTTAATTTCAATGACAAAGGCCTCCAAAGGATTTTCCCTTAACAAAAAGTCTACTCGAATTAAGCCAAAACAATTAAGTGCAGAAAAAACCTTTTTGGCAGTCTCTTGCAAAAGCGCCTCGGCCTCCTTGGACAATTCGGCGGGAATTTTTCTTTTAGTAGAAGCCATCCCCTGAGATTTTCCGCCACTTCCCTTGTACTTGTCGTCATAAGTTAAAAATTCGCCACTATGAAAGACCTCTTCACAAACAGAAACCTGTAAATCAGTACCATAATTTCCCATAACAGAAACATTTATTTCACGGGCGTTTTCAATGCCTTCTTCTACTATAACTTTTGAATCAAAGATTGCAGCCACTTCCAAAGCGTTTTCCAAACCCTTTTTGTCTTTTGCCTTAGTGACACCAATACTAGACCCACCAACTGCAGGCTTTACAAACATCGGGTAGGGGAAGGTACTTTCTAAACTGGATATGACCCCACTAATATTAGTTTTGACCTCATTTCTATGGAAAACGGCATACCCCGCCGAAGGGATGCCGTGCGCCTTGTAAACATCTTTGCCAATGACTTTGTCTATGCCCAAAACTGACCCCATAATTTCGGACCCTACATAAGGGATTTCACATATTTCAAATAATCCCTGAAAAGCACCATTCTCACCTGTGCCTCCATGAAAGGCAGGAAAGACGCAATCTACCTGCAGTTCAAAGTGTTTTTTAAACAAAGACTTTTTAACCCCAACAATTTTTTTGTTACCAGGTTGAGGATGCAAAGTTACTTCGGTTGAGATGAGGGGAATAACAGACATGCTTTTAAAGGTGTCAGGATTGGAAAACTTTTCGCTGTAATACCATTTACCATCTTTTGCTACATAAATTGGTAAGGGATTGTATTTTTCTTTGTCTATGTTGTTGACAACTTGAATTCCTGTAATTATGGAAACTTCGTGTTCGGGGGATTTGCCTCCAAAAAATATGGCGATGTTTTTCTTCATGGGGGAATTATATCACTTTGGTTTTGTGGATTGTCCAAATTTATGTTAGAGCCTTCATACTAAACCCTTGGCATAATAACATTCTGTGTGGATAAAAATAAAGCTTTAAAACGGCCACCTAAAGAAAAACCCAAAAAAATAGTAGTAAATACACCTTCGCGAATTGCCTCAAGAACCACTTAATATATTACAATTAAAAGAAATGGCGCCTCAAACCCTATAGGAAGATTATTGGCGCCAGCCTGTTACGACAGGGTATATAAAATGCTAAGATTCTTCGAGTATCCTCGAAAGGTAAAACCCCGCTTTCGAGCCAGAATCTCAGTCGCTACAGATTTAGGTCTAGTAACAAGGTGTGTTACATCCAGTTTTTGATCTGTCAGGATCTTCCGTGCAGAGACTTCAATACCAGTTACTTTCACCGTGCCGTCCTCTCGAGTACCGTTTGCCAAACGCTCTTTTTCCAAAAGATATTTCTGTAGTTTTGGCCCAGTTGAGTCTCCAGAGAAACGACCCATCGCAAAAGTAAATATCACTTCGCCCCTCTTGAGAATGTCTCTAAATTCCGAAAGTGCCAAATCAAACAACTGGGTACCAATGCCACACCCTCTGTAAGAAGAATTCACCCAAAAATAAGCTAGTTCTCCAACGACTTGGCGACTCCTCAAAGCTGGAAGCATACTTTCAAAGTGCGCGAGGGACATCCAACAAACCCGATCCCCCTTATAACGGGGACGAAAGTTCAATTGCGATCTAATAGTGTCCCATGCATAAAACTTGTTCAGTAGCACACCGACTAATACACCCCCATCACGAATTGTATAGAGATCTCCACCTTTTGGGGGCTTAAATCTTTTATACATTTGACGCCCTGGGACGGCTAACAATGTCTGCAAACTCTCATTGTATTCCTGAGGAGCAATCCAATCAAAGAATTCCGTTCTCAAAGCCTCAGCTGCCTCAACATCAAAGTACACTCTTTTAGTCCTCATCACTTCCCCCTTTCACTAGAGGATGGTATAATCTAGGCGATATTATATCAATAGTTCTTTGATATCACAATAAAACATAAAAGGAGAGCGTATGTATAACATAAGAAGTACACTAAAAGACTTAGACGAAATCCCAAATGTACCCTTTTTCACCAAGGTTGTGCGTCGTAAGGTCGTTAATCTTGCCCAAGCATTTGGATTAAATGGCAGAGGCGTACATATATGGCAGGACTCCCTAGGTCTGTATATTTCTCTTAATAGGGGATACCAAAAACAACGTATTTTCCTATGCTCACATCTTGACCATCCTGGTTTTGTGTTCGATGAAAAGGGTACTGGATTTCCCCTAGGGAGTGTTGGCGGGATAGGTAACAGAAGTGTTTCCAACTTGGGCAAGTTGACCTTAATGGATCTTTACTCCCCAGAGGGACAATATATAGACACGATAGCTGTTAGCCCAAACAACGGGACCTTGTCGGCAAATAAGTCCTTGAAGAGAAATACAATTGGAATGTGGCACTTGGACAATACCAGTTATTCTGGTGATACGCTTCAGATGCGCTCAGCAGATAATCATGTAGCGACTGCAATGGTACTTGCCACCGCGTCACAAATCTGGGCATCAAAAAACCCGTGCAATATTCAATTGGTTTTCACTGCGGTTGAGGAAATCTACCAGCTTGCAATGACAGGATTGTGTTTGCGTAACAAAATCGGATCTCTAAATGACTGTGTTATTGTGGTTGAAACCATGGAAATGATCCCATACGGATCTGGGTATCCAAACTATACTGAAGGGCCACTCATTAAAGTAAATGATGGAGATATTTTCTACGGAGCAGGGGCCAATACGGATTACAACATTGCCGAGGCTAGACTACTCCAAGGGGCCAAATCCTTACGCCATCAGCATTCAGAATCTGGAGGATATACCGATGCCACCGCAGTGTCACTTCTGACCCAATGTGCACATGTTGCAACACTGGCTGTACCATGCCAAAATAAACACAATGTATCCAATGCTGGAAAGATTGTTCCTGAGATGGTGTCCTTCAAAGACATCAAGGAGGGCATCAAAATACTTCGTAATGGAGTGTTAGCAAAGATACCCAAACATAGAGCTATGCTAAATACAAAACGCAAAAGCACAAATGTTTTATTGCGCAAAGGAGAAAGAGTAAAGGCATACAAACACAACAGAGCGAGACTTGCCATGGGTTTCTATTACCCAGAAAACATCGTGCATTGGATCGGCATGGTGGTCTCGAGAATGTTCTAACCCTTATGACCAGGTTGTTTATCAGAAGATAGATACCTGGTCATTTTCATCTTATTGAAAGGGCTCTCTCCGTGAGGGAACGATCCTCCTGATTAAACAGAAAAATTCGGTATAACTAAAACCAGACCAGATTCCAAAGATTCCTCCTTTTCCTTCTCTAGGGAATTCTCCTCCTTAATTTTTTCCCACTTCTCCTCATCCCCAAAATAAAGTCTTGCAAGATTCCCTAAAGTTTTTTGCGTATTTGTGTTGTTTACAGTGTATGTGAAAGTATCCTTATACTGGGAACATTCATGCTCAAATTCAGGTTCAAAGACCATGTCCTTAAGAGATGTTTTTGAAATGTCTCGTAATTCAAAATGAAGATGAGGGCTACCACAAGCATCTCCACTTTCCCCAGAAATCCCCACTAACTGACCTGTCTCAATAAATTCCCCAAGACTTACATTAAATTCCTTTAAGTGGGCATATAAAACAACAATATTGCCATTTCTAATTCCTATTACATTTCCCATGCCTAAGTTAAATTCCTTCCTAACAACAACTCCGGAAAAAGAAGCAAAAATTTCGGTACCAACATGAACAGGAAAATCCACTCCAGGGTGTTTATTATCAAAAATAGTGTAATAGGCGCCTCTCACGGGATGACCAGTGTTATCAATGCCAAAGGGTTGGCTAATTGTTTTATCTTTTACAGGATAGTTTATTTTCATAAGAGCTATTTTATCAGCTATTTATAGAAATAAGGAATCCCAACTGATATAATACTATCCAATGAGAATTACAGAATCCAAATTATCAGAAATTTTGAAGGCTGATATAAACAATATTGAGGTTGATTCCAGGAATATTAAGCCCAAAGACATATTTGTTGCTATAAAAGGCGTGGAAATTGATGGACATAATTACATTGGTCAAGCTATTTCGAACGGGGCAAAAACTATTGTATGCCAGGAAATTCCAGAAGATATAGAAAAGGGAAACTTCAAAAACATAAGGTTTTTTGAAGTTCCAAATACTCGTAAAGCCTTGGCAATACTCTCATCTGCTTATTATGACAATGCCCACAAGAAAATGAAATTAATTGGAATAACAGGCACAAATGGAAAAACGACAACTTCAGAATTAAGTTATCAAATGTTACAAAAACTTGGCAAAAAAGTTGGACTTATTTCTACGGTATCAGCAAAATCGCCAAGTGGAGAAATAGACACTGGTTTGCATGTAACAACTCCAGATGCCTTGCAGTTACATAAATTAATTAAACAAATGGCAGAAGAGAATTGCGAATATTTAATAATTGAAACAACATCTCATGCCCTTGATCAACATAGAACCTATGGACTTAAATTTGAAATTGGTGCAATTACAAACATTACTCCAGAGCATTTGGACTATCACAAAACTTTTGAAAATTATTTAGATACTAAATCAAAGATAATAGGTCAGTCAAAGAAGGTGATTCTAAATAAATGGGATCCTTCATTGAAGAAGTTATTAAAAAAAATACCACAAAACAAAGAGTATAAGGTTATCGATTACAAGAAGTTAAATATTCCCACGGATTTTTTCAAAGAATTCCCAGGGGAATACAACTTAGAGAACGCTTCAATCGCATTTGCAATAGTAGAAGAACTTACAGGAAAACAGGATCCAAAAATTCTTGAAGGATTATCCAGTGTTAAAGGCAGAATGGAAAAAATTCACAATACAAAAGGTTTAGAGATAATAATTGATTTTGCGCATGACCACACTTCGCAAGAGAAAATTCTAAAATATGCAAAAGAAAATCTAAAAGGCAATTTAATTCATGTTTTTGGATGCGCGGGTCTAAGAGATAGGACTAAGAGGCCCAAAATGGGAGCAGTTTCCGCAAGATATGCAACTAAAACTATTGTTACTGCTGAAGACCCTAGGACTGAGGATTTAGATCAAATTAACAAAGAAATTGAATTAGGGCTAATAAATACTGGTGCAAAATTAAACAAAGATTATTTCATAATTAAAGATAGGCAAGACGCAATAAACTATGCAATTAATGAACTAGCAAAAAAGAAGGATATTGTTTTAATAACAGGAAAGGGACATGAAAAATCGATGTGTTTTGGCTCAACTGAATATCCTTGGTCGGATCAGGAAGCTGTAAATAGGGCTTTATCCGTTAAGTAGCACTTTAAAACTAAGCAAAACTCCTATCTCCCATCCCCCAACACAAAAGTCAAAGCAACACCAGCCCTCCCAATCCTTCCAGTACGCCCAATTCTATGAATATAATCATTGTAAGTTGCAGGCTCATCGTAATTTATAACATGGCTTATATTTGGCACATCAATTCCGCGCGAGGCTACATCGGTTGCAACAAGGACCTTTAACTCATTTCGCTTAAATTTACCCAAAATTTGAGTCCTCTTGCTTTGCGACTTGTTACCATGCAAAGAGTCAACTTTTATGCCTTTTTTACGCAACTCATCCGAAATGTTGTCGGCGCCAATTTTTGTGCTTGAGAAAACTAAAACTTTGCTAAATTCGGTTTTTTCCAATAAACCAAACAAAACGGAAATTTTTTCGCTTCTATGTGAGATCTTTACAATATCTTGATTAATCGTATTTAATGGAGAAGTGGCTTCGGACTCAATTTTAACTGGATTTTTAAGGAGTGCATTTGCCAAAACTTCTTCCTTTGGGGACATTGTGGCAGAAAAAAACAAGGATTGACGAGTTTCTGGGAGTAGGGAAGTGAAATATTTGATGTCTTCAATAAATCCCATGTCTAACATTTGGTCAACTTCGTCTAAAACTATGTGGTTAAAGCTTTTTAAGTTGATATGACCGCGTTTTTGCAGGTCGCGGAGTCTACCTGGTGTGGCAATTACAAAATTGCATCTTTCGCGTAATCTACGCATTTGCTCATTGTAGCCAGCTCCCCCCATGATGACTACGCTTTTTAAGCCCGTGTTAAAGGCTAATTTTTTAAACTCATCCGATGTTTGCGTGGCAAGTTCCCTTGTGGGACTCAAAATTAAGACTTTGGTACCACGGTTATCAATGGCTTTGTTTATTGTAGGAATAAGAAAGGCGGCTGTTTTTCCAGATCCAGTTCTGCCAATTCCCAAAATATCGCTTCCGTTTTGAATTTGAGGAATGACTTGATCCTGAATTTTTGTGGGATTTACATATCCTGCATTGGCAATATTTGTTAATAAAGTGGTATGCAAGTTAAAGTCGGAAAAGGTTTTTTCTGTGGTGTAGATGGATGTTTCCAAGATTTCATGGGCGTTGGAAATGTACATGGAATGGGCTATTTTTTGGGTGTGTCTTCGGCTGCCTCCGCCACCTCGGTAGTTTCTGTTGCTACTTCCGCCATAGCTGCTGTTGCTACTGCTGTAACCACCGCTCCTTCCCGAAGAGGAGTAGCCCCTTGAGGAACCGCGATATCTGCTTGAGCCACTACTAGAGCCGCTTCCAGAGGATTTATTTGAGCTTCTTCTGAAGCCACTAGATTTTGATGCACCATTATATGACATATATTTTTTTCCGTAATGCAATAAGCATTACAACTTTTTTTACTTTTTTTGTTTTTTGGCTGATTTCCAAATGAGAAGATGAAGAATAAAAATCAAATGCTCGCCTGGCAAAAGACTAAACAACAATTCGCGTTTTTATTTCTAGGGGCAAGATTTTTTAGGTCTTACTAGAAAAAGTCTTTAAGCACAATAACAAAGAGGAGTGTACCATGGATATGGCTTTTTACCTAATAGTCTATAGTCCTAGGGATTATCCCTCGGACTATAGGAACTACTAATCTACTACTAATTTTTGACAAATTAGTAGATAATTAGTAGTATATAGAAAATGATTCAAAGACCCCCAAAATGGGAGGACAAATTATATCCAGATCTATTCAAAAAGGCTTTTGCTTCTCCAGAGATGCAAAAACTAATCGGACATGCCAACAAAGAGTATGTCTATTGGGATAAATTTAAACATTATGTCCCTCCTACAGGATTTAGCATAGAAGACACATGGACTTTCTTAAGATTCTCAAGGAAAGCTGGTAGCAAAACAACTCCCATCAAAGATATGCAGGGAAAACCATTTGAATTTTTCCAAACTAATGCAACAAATCAAAGATTGAGTTACATAGATTCAAACACCAGCGGATTACTTAAAAGTAATTTAGAGAAACCATCAGAAGCTCAAAAAAACCAATTTATACTTAGCGGAATTTCTGAAGAAGCTATTGCTTCCAGCCAAATTGAAGGAGCAAACACATCCCGTAAAGTAGCAAAAGAAATGATTCTTTCCGAAAGGAGACCTAGAAATAGAGATGAACAAATGATTGTTAACAATTTTCAAGTAATGCAAAGATTAGTGGCCTGGAAAGATTTAGATTTGAGCAAAAAAATGCTACTTGAAATCCAGCAGAATATTACAGTAAATACACTTGAAGATGAACAAGACTCTGGAAGATTCAGAAAAGACGAGGACGATATTCAAGTTGTAGATAGATTAACTGGTATTTCCGTCTTTACTCCACCAGAAGAACAAATTTTCCAAAAAGAATTGGATAGATTAATAGATTTTGCAAACTCATCCCAATCAGACGAAGACTTCCTTCATCCTATAATTAAAGCCTCTCTATTGCATTTTTGGATAGCATATTTACATCCCTTTGTGGATGGAAACGGCAGAACAGCCAGAGCCGTTTTTTACTGGTACCTTCTAAAAAAGGATTATTGGTTATTCCAATACCTTTCAGTTTCAAGAGCAATAAAATTAGCAAGAGTTCAATATGATGAGGCCTTCATGAAGTCAGAACTTGACGACAACGACCTTACTTATTTTCTCATGTATAGCCTTAAATCAATTGAAAGAGCAATAGAAGATTTTTCCACTCACTATAAAAAGAAAATGGAAGAATTTAGCAGAAATGAACTCATATCAAACAAACTAAAACAACTAAATGAAAGACAGGTAGCCCTCCTGTACTCTTTAATAGAAGAACCGACCAAACGAATTGACATTCAAACATATAAAGGGATGCATCAGGTGGCTTATCAGACGGCAAGATCGGACCTAATTAAACTTACTAATAGAGGATTATTAACCCAAATTCCAGATAACAGAAAATATATTTATATTCCTAACATTTCTGCTATTAAGGGTTTATTGGGCTTGTAAAGTTGGATTCATTTTCACTATTTGACACATTTTCACTGTTTAGTGAAACTACCGATTTGAGTGAAAATGCTAATATTCCACCATGCTTAAAAAACTCACAATCCTACTTGCCCTTATTCTTCTTCCCGCACTGGGAGTCCAACTTACTGAGCCAAAACTAGATAAAATCGCAGAGACCACTGCAACAAAGGCAACCGTCACCAAAGTCATAGACGGCGACACGGTAGAACTTTCCACAGGAGAGCGACTTAGATACATCGGCATGGACACACCAGAGTTAAAGTCAAAAGACTGCTATTCGCAGGAGGCCACAGCAAGGAATAAAGAGCTTGTAGAAGGAAAAGAAGTTGAGCTGGAAAAAGATGTTTCAGAAACAGACAGGTACGGAAGGCTTTTGCGATATGTTCATGTGGAAGGGCAAATGGTCAATCGAATTTTGCTGCAGGAAGGCTTTGCAAAGGTGGCCACATTTCCGCCCGATGTAAGGTATCAAGAAACTTTTTTGGAGGATGAAAGGCAGGCAAGGGAAAATGGAAGAGGTTTGTGGGGGGATGTGTGTGCTGTTGATATACAAGAGTTGGAGTAATTGTTTACTGCAAAAGAGAAGTTTAAAAAAGATGAGTTGACAATTTGACTGGGAGGAATCCCTAAAAAGCTTTTTAAGGCTTTTGGTCAAACTGCCAACTCACGAGACATCTAATTTTCGGGAAGGGCTTTTTCGAATTTGACACCATTTCCCTCAATGATAACGACACCCCCCCGACGCCCATAGGCATGATAGAGAACATTGGCCTCAGCCTGAACAATGCCTCGAGCAACAGCATCAGATGAGGCTGGGACCTCCTGCGTATATCCCTCAATCACCTTTCCATCCTTCCCAACATATTTCAAAATATATGTCGGGGGACTTGATAAAACATCCCGAGTCTTCTTAGGTTTCTTTGACATTTCCTCCTCCTTGAAAGATTTTGATTAAGTTTTCAACCTAAAATCCCCCTGCATTATACCAAAAAACATCCTATAAAAAGGCGCTATTTGACAAGACAAGACAAAATAAACACAACAAATTGACAAAACCCCAAAACCCAAATAGCATAAAACAGCAACAACCGTTTTGACAGGTCCAATTTAAATCGCCAAAAGGCTTAACGAAAAAGCTTAACCAACAAATTTAAAAAAATGAATTTACTGCCCAAAGATTCAATACACAAAAAACTCTACTTAAGCTATCAAAAAAGTTCTTAGAAAGGCGGTGATAAAAATGAAAAAAATTATTGCAAGTCTTGTAATTGTTGGAGCAGTGTCCGCAGCCGTTGTTGGGGCCACAAGAGCAGTCTGGTTTGGAAACCATGTTCTTGGCTCAAATACATTCTCCACTGGAACAGTAAAATTCGGCGAATTCTCTTCTTATGCAAATGTAAGCGTCACAAATTTAATGCCTAGCGTTTGGTCTAACTGGGTATTTTTGAGAGTGCCTTATATTGGAACTTTACCAGCCGATATTTACGCGGGTGTAGGCGGATGTTCTTCAAACACAGATCCAAATTACATAGCGGATGTTTTGGATGTCCAAATTAGAAGAAGTTCGGACCAAGGAGAAACGGATGGAACACTTATTTGGAATAAAAAAGCAAATCTACTTTCTAGCCAATGGTTAAAGACAGAAACCAGTGTTAATTCTGGTGTTTATTGGTACGCGTTAAGGTTTAGATTAAATCTAGAAGAAGCAAAAAGAGACCCCAATTTATATCAGGGCAGAACCAATACAGATACCGCATTTATTATGCATGCTGTAGAAACTGGAGGGGCGAAGCCAACAGAGAAGCCTTTCATCTATTTGAGGCTAATTAACGAGGGTTACTGTACTACATGGCCATGGGCCTGGGAAGATGTGGGAATGACAGCGCCACAACCACAGTAGCCACCCACCTTTTCGTCCCGATGAGATAAGATAAAATAGACCAAACACTTATCGGGACTAAAAAGGCAAAAATGGTAGGGTACAAAAAACTTTGAAAGCAGATTAAGAAACTAAAAAAATGAAGAAAACATTAAAAGCGCTAGCAAAAATCATCCATTGGGGAGTGGTACTTACAATACTGCTATTTGGAGCAATGCTAATATTTTCCACACTAGAGGTTCCACAAATTCCAAAACTTTTTACAGTGCAAAGTGGGTCAATGGAGCCTGCTATAAAAGTGGGAAGTGTAATTTTGATTAAACCGCAGTTGGATTATGCAAAGGGGGACATAATTACATTTTCGCAAAAGGAAGAACTGGAGGCAGGGCAAGTTATTTCCACAGTCACGCACCGAATTGTGGACGCGCATAAAGAAAGTGCAGAGGCGGAAAGTGGAGAAATTGAGGCAGAATACTTTGTTACAAAAGGAGATGCCAACAAAAATGCGGATGCGGAAAAAGTTTTAAAAGAGCAAGTTTTGGGAAAAGTTTTTTTAATAATTCCATATATAGGGTATGCGGTGGGATTTGCCAGGACACAAACGGGATTTACTTTGCTAATAGTAATTCCTGCTGTAATAATTATATATAACGAATTTTTAAATATTAAAAAGGAGATGGGGGAGATGATTAGGAGGAAGAGGGAGGGAAGGGAAGAGGTAAAGTAGGGGAAATGGCGAGGGAAGAAGCGGAACGAAAAGGAGACGAAAAAAAGGAGCTGGCAATTTGACCGGGAGATTTCCCTGAAAAGCTTATTACTGCTTTTAGTCAAATTGCCAACTCAGAAAAACTAACAACTACTCCTGCACAGGGGCTTTAAAAACAAAGGGCTTCTTACCTTTCTGAGGGTACTTCTCACGGATTTCAACATGACCCCCACGGTTACCCCGGTCGTACATGGTCTTGGCACGGAGCAAGGCAAATGTCTTCGCGTCGTCATGGGAGCTAAGTTCCCCCTCTTTTGTGTCACCAACCCGATTTTCATCCCTAACATATGCGTACTGGTAAAGCATTTTGAACCTCCTCTTTTTCCTGAAAGATTAATTGTCAACCCCAAAATCTTATCCATTATACCAAAAGCACCCCATAAAAAGATACTATTCTGAATATGAAAGTAAAGCTTATACAGAATTTACTACAGGGTTTGGAATAAAAATATCTATGAGTAATAAAGGCTTTCCTTGGGAAAATGATTATCAGGAGTCTTTTTATTCTCATTTAGAATTGGAAGGAGGTGACTTAAGCCGTTTTATTGAAATTGGGGAGTTGTTGGAGCATTTGTACACGCAGATTTGGTTCTATAATAACGCTAGGATACATACTAGTTTAAAAATGACGCCGAAGGAGAAGAGAGAGTCATTTTACAAATAATTGGGTACTTGACAAGGATGATGTGGGTTGGATAGTTTGAAGAAAACATGACGCTGTAAAAACTCCTTACCAAGGATTATTGGAGGGTGAGATTTGCCCTAGCGACATGCTCCCAACCACACTTGTTAATTCTCTCTGCGTGTATTACACCCTTATATCCGAGTATTGATTTTAATAAAGATATATACTCAACAATACCTACTACAAAAAAGAATAGATATGCCAAAGGTATATACAAGGAGACACGAATTTTTTCCGGAATAGTTAAATACTCATCGGAAAATATTGTCATAAAAGCATAGAAGGATACAAAGAAAAATATATTAGTTACTGAAGAAACACTATTGTACCTTAGAAGAAGATAAACCATAAAACCTATTAATATTGGGTCAAATAAAAAAGTGAACTCACTGTATAAAACAAAAGGTAGTTGAAGGAAAGTTAAAGTCCACGAATACATCGACGAAACATTAAAGAACATCCTTTTATTTTTATAGAGGGTTTGAAACCTGCCATATTTCCATCTAAAACGTTGCTTAAGTAAATCTCTGAGATTTAGTACCCCCTCCGTGAAACACAATACATCTGTCGCAAATATAACTTTGTTGTCCTTATTACCAGTTCTCAGTATCTTCAATGTCAAATCAATATCCTCAGTTATTGTGTCAGTGTCGTAGTATCCCACTTTTTCCAAAATACTTTTTCTAAAAGTAGATCCGACACCTCCAACAATATACTCATTATTAATAACAGAAAAGGCTCTTTTAAATCTATGTCCAATCATATATTCCAAATATTGGATTGTTCCGATTAGATTAACTGGGGACAAAATACGTACATTAGAAGCCAATGCTACCACTTTTGGATCCCTGAAATGATTTACCGCTTTGCTGATTGCATCGGGAGCAATTATAGAGTCAGCATCCAAAGACATAATTAGGGCACCTTTTGCATAATTTTTTATCCCATTATTTAAAGCCCTCGCCTTACCACCATTTTTCTGGGTTACAAGACGCACATTATTAAATGCGCCTCTTTCCTCTACGTACGCCTGAACTATAGCAGAAGTTTTATCTCTGGAACCATCATCAACAACTATGATTTCATTTTTAGCATAATTGCTCCCTGCAACAGAATCCAAAGTCCGTAAAATAACAGACTCTTCATTGTATGCGGGAATAATAATGCTTACCAAGGGGGTATAAGACTTTTCGCCAACGGAAGATTTGAGAAGAAGCAAACTATATATTTCACCCAACACAAAACACAACGCCATTCTGATAGCATTAATTGTACCCAAGATAGCAATTATATAAACTAGTGTTACTTCAATCATACAAAATATTTTCCTCTTAATCGTACAATTAGAAATCTTAGAAAAGGAACCGTCTAAATCTAGGGTCTAAAACGAAGTGCACCACTTTAAGGTAATATTCCTACCTTAAG
>CAZHSR010000014.1:14330-18215 GCA_964535155.1 uncultured Candidatus Saccharibacteria bacterium | reverse complement strand
TATTACCTTAAAGTGGTGCACTTCGTTTTAGACCCTAGATATTAGTGTGAGAGGCTAATCCTCTTCCCTCATTGTATATAAAGTGCAGCTGGGGGGTTTTCTGTACAAGCCGAGTCACCTCATCTATATCATCCAAACTTATGGAGAAATCTGAGGTACCACATATAGCTTCCAATATGCTCATATCAAAATGGATCTGTGGATTCAAATATAAAACAGAAGGGTTACAATTTAGCCAATCCCTATAGAGAGCCCACTTACCATCACAAACCACCGCCCAAGACTTTGTGAAAGGCCCTGGTGAAAAAGAGAGTATTCTGGTCAAACTAGCTTCTTCTATATCATTTCCCATTTTTATAAAAACTTTATCCCCTTTTTGGAGTTTAATGGAAAGCTTCTTGTAATAATTGCTCTGGGAGTCTAATTTTACCTTTTTTGCTCTATACTCAATGGAGTCAAACTCCAATTTTTTGTCAGTATAAGAAACCTCTTTCCTTTGAGGTATACCTATGCAGGCACCTAACTTCATTGGATATAAGGATAGACCCAACTGTAAGCTTTTATATAAAACCCGAACTAAAATAGCTATCACTATCCCAGAAGCGATTAAGGTAGAGGGGGTATCAAAAACTCTATAAGCAAAACTTGGTTTATATATATAAGTAAGCGCCATGAAAAAAGTTAGCACAGAAAATAACAGCACCGAAGGAATATGCAACCATAAATTTCTTTTGACCCTGAATAAAAAATCTAACTCTGATAAATTATCTAATTTGGTTATTACTGATTTCTGTTGATTATAAGACTCTATAAATTCACTATTGGAGAAAGACTCAAAAATATGTTGAATAATTTGGCTTGAAAAAGTCTGTTCCTTACTAACATATTTTTTGGCCACCACATATCCAAGAAATATCAATAACACGTATCCAAAAAGGAAAAAGGGCAGATAAATGAGCATTTCAGAATTCGTATTGGGAATAAAAGCAAAAAACCATACCACAGATAAAATTACATAAGGACCATTTTGTAACACTCTTTGTAAGCTGGACTGTAACAAGGATAAGTGATACATAACTTTGGCCAAAATCCTAGACTTTTCGGCTGTAGTATCAAAAACATGCTCTCGTAAAACTAAGGAAACCCATATTCTCCTTAGATAAATTGTTAACCCGATTATAAGTTCCTGGCTCATCTTACTCGCGTAAAAAGAAACAAAACCATAGGTTACAGAGAAAAGGAAAACTATCAAAAAAGGAGCAAAGGATTTGCCCCTAATTAAGGTTATACCTCCAGAATACAGGCCAATTCTCCCCAAAATTAATAACCCTAGCTCTAAAAAAATTTGAACAAAAATAAGAAATAGGAATCTCAGTATTTTCTTCTTATTTTTTTGGATATAACCTAACAATATCTTCTTCTGAGTGGGTCTTAATACTAATTCCGACACATCCAAGGTCTTTTGAATTTTTTCCCTATATAAAAGATATTTATTTTTTCCTTGCAAATCCATTTTTCCTATCTATAAAAAACTTAAGGTATGAAGTTACATCTATATCATTACTTTTTAAAATACTTGCTACTATTCTACGATCTCTGGGGGTATATTTTCCTCTTATGTATTTAGTAATTAGTTTCCATAAATAAACCGTTATTTCCTCGGCTTGAGTAAAGTCATCTACCAAAGGATATTCCCTATATAAGGAATAAAAATCCTTATTAATAGAATGTTCGTTATAAAACAATACATTTTTCAGATGTTTTAAGGAATAGCCTTTTCTACTGGGGTGCCTTTGCAGTTTAAATTGCCAAGAATTTTTGATTTTTTTTAAAGAATCTGAGCAAATGGAAACCCGTTCATCTCTAAAAGTATAACCCAAGAAATTAAAGGACTCCTGAGAACTTATGAGACGGGCTTTTTTTCTACTACTTATTAATTTGTGAGATTTAAAATAGTCATCTGCAATTTCAGCGGCTTCCTCAACTTTTTCCCTATTATGATCAAAACCAATAAGGTCATCCCCAACTCTTCTATATAAAGATAATTTTTTTCCTAAAATAAAATCCAAATCAGTAAGGTACAGGTTTTCAAAAGGGGAAACCAAAGGAATACCTTGCAACAACCCCAGTGATTTCTTCTGAGAATTATTTCTCTCAAAGATAGGGACTTTCGCAAAAAGCATCAATATACCAATGACATCTCCGGGTAAATTTATAGACCTAAATTTATTCAACAAAATCTCATGATCAACATATTCGGCAAAATCCTTGGCATCCCTTATTAATACCCAATCTTTCCCATAATGCCTTTTGTATCTCCTAACCACACTTCTTGCAGCATAATAAGTAGGGTGCGTAGTTCTATAAGAGAAGAGGTAAGGAGAATAGAATTCATCAAATATGGGATCAATTACCTGGGAAATCGCCTGACTTTTAATCCTATCTTTTATGGAGCAACTGTAAACGATTCTGGGATTTCCAGACTTTTTAGGAACGGAATGTTTTAAAACAGGCCTAATGGGGCGTAAATCTATAAGTTCCTCACGAATATCCGCAATAACTTTGTCTAAATTGTGGGACAAATCACTTAAGTATAAATCGTCTATGCCTTTGTACGTATTGGTCTTATTCTCCAAAAAAAGTTTCTGGGATAACTCAAAATACGCCTGCTCAATATTAGAAACACTTATAATTAAATTAGCCAAATCACTATACATATAATCATCAGGCTACTCGGTTTTTTTAAATTAGGTTATTGAAGAGACATTGAAGCACTCATAGTAAGGCTGAGATCAATCGAATCAGCCTAAGTGAACTCAAAGAGGGCTCCCGAAAGGGAGTCCACTAGATTACTTCATTTTCTAACCCGATGCCTGCCGGTTTTTTTGTTAGAAAACCCATAACTTATGACATCCTTCTTGCAAGAAGGTGACTATGAGTGTCTCAATACATTAGAGAGACCTTTTGTTGATAAAAGCCTATCCTCAGTCTAAGAGTAGCAATAAGGATTGTATCCTGTCAACATAAAGATATAACTTGCTCTTAATTTTAACAGACAGAAGAAAAAACACAGGGATAAAAAACCCTTCTATTAGGGAAATTTCAAAAACTACTTGAAAGACAACAAAAACACTAGTAGATTTAAATAAGGACAAAAATATATATATATTTATTAGAAAGGATCTGCCCATGTTTAAAAAAATTCAAGGTTTTACATTAATTGAGTTACTTATAGTAGTTGTTCTCATTGGAATCTTATCTGGCGTTTTACTATCTGTAATTCAACCAGGGGCACAAAGGTTGCGGGCAGAAGAAGCAACCGCAGGAGCAAATGTAAATAAATTACAATTGGCAATGGCAGCATGTATGGCAAAAAGTTTAGATCCTTTTACAACATGTACCTCCTTTGAAAGTATTGCTGCAAATAACCCCTCGGGGGAGCCACGCGCTGAAACGCGTTATGAAATCTCAATAACCCGAGATGCTTCGGGAAATACCTGGGGTATTGCCAATATGTGTTTAGATGGAAACTATAGTTATGAGGATTGTCCTGCCAACACGTGTAGAATGCAGGTTAGGGTAAACGCTGACACAGGAAGTGCTGAAAAATCCAGCAGGGGCTGTTCAATAGATTTTTAGGATTTATTACTCGGAGGATTCTTTGGAATTGTCTTGGGAAGTCTCTTTTTCTGCATCTTCCTCCTCGGTTTCCTTCTTCTCCTCCGTAGCCTCAACTCCAGCAATCAACTCTTCCTCACTTACCTCTTCCTCCTCCACCTCTTCGGATTGAGCGTAGTCTAAAATAGCCACAATAGCATCTTCCTCTTGATCCACAATTTCAACTTTTTCTCTATCGTATTGCAAATCACCAACCTTAATGCTGTC
>CAZHSR010000014.1:0-14230 GCA_964535155.1 uncultured Candidatus Saccharibacteria bacterium | reverse complement strand
CCAAAAACTACAGCAGGAATTCGTTTTTCTCTTCTGACTTTCTTTGTTTTTTTACCAAGTTCTTGCCTTGGTTGTGCAGTAAGTTGCATATATCTGTTACTTTTAACCTTTCATGTAGATCCAAAATCTCATCGTAAGAGATTTGGTCCATTTTTAAAAACACTTTTATTTCTTCTGGCTCTAAATCCGAAATCAAGGGCACAGCTCCTATTGCGGAAGGCGTTACTGTCACCATGCTCTGAGCCGAACAATTTGCGCAAGTTGCATGAGCCACAAAAGCAAATGGCGTTTCTGTTATAACAATAATTTCTGATTTCTCCAGAGACTCCCCGCACTTATAACATATTACCTTATCTAAATGAGTTCCTTGTACTTGTTTTTTGCTCATATCTAGTTTAGCTTTGGCATTCTACTTGGAAAAAAGGGCTTAGTCAAGTATTTTTGCTTTGACAACAGTATTTACTCCAAATCCTTCCAATAGGCCTTGCTAATGCGATACTGTAACACGAAGTCCTCTAGATTCCAAGTCTTCTAAAATTTCCCTTGCCTTTTTTGTCACCTTTTCCGGGATTCCTGCCATTTCTGCAACAGAAATTCCATAACTATGTTCGGCAGGTCCTTCTATTACTTTATGCAAAAAGACTGGGTTTCCTTTGGAATCTTTTTCCACTAAAACCGATAAATTTTTAACCTTTTTAGGATATTTTTCTTCTAGAGCACAGAGTTCGTGATAATGGGTAGCAAAAAGGGTCTTGCAGCCAAGTTCCGATGAGATTAAGTGCTCTGCAATAGACCAGGCTAAACTTATTCCGTCATAAGTGCTTGTTCCCCTGCCTACTTCATCCATTATTACTAGGCTGGATTTTGAGGCGTTGTTAAGGATGTAAGCAGCTTCCAACATTTCCATCATAAAAGTAGAGACGCCAGAAGAAATCATGTCTGAGGCGCCACTTCTAACAAAAACTTTGTCAACTGGAGAGATTTTTGCGTTTTTAGCGGGAACAAAACAACCGATTTGTGCCAGCAATACAATGATTGCTACTTGGCGAATATAAACTGATTTTCCAGACATGTTAGGCCCTGTTAATAGAAGGAGGCTAGGATTTTGGCTTAAAATTGTGTCATTAGGGTTAAAAGAGCCAATATCTAAAAGTGCTTCCACAACAGGATGTCGCCCTTCTTTTATTTCCAGAGTGCCATTGTCAAGCAAAGTTGGGCGAACAAATTCTTTTGTTAAAGCAAAGTGTGTAAAGCATAAAAAACAGTCCAGTGTGGCTACGCTTAAGGCCGTTTCCTTAATTTGCGCTGTATATTCCAAGGTTTTTTTCACGGCCTCCAAAAAAAGTGCCAACTCCATCTCATTTATTTTCTCCTCCGAAGATAAAATTCGCTCTTCGTGTTCCTTCAGCTCTTGTGTAATAAAACGCTCCCCTCCCACCATGGTTTGCTTTCTAATGTAGCTTTGTGGCACTAGTCCCAAGTTGGATTTGGTGATTTCTATGTAATAGCCATAAATTTTGTTAAATCGCACCTTAAGCGAAGAGATGCCGGTTTCTCGCCTTTGGGTTTCTTCCAGTTGTGAAAGCCAGTCTTTGCTTGATGAAATGCTTTGTTTTAAATTGTCCAGCTCTGCACTCACCCCTGGGCAAATAATTCCGCCACTTTTGGTATCAATAGGAGGTTCTTCCACAATTGTTGTTTGCAGATACAAAATTAGATCTTCTAAACTTGGGGAAATTTGCTGAATAATAACTGTTAAAGCTTGGGGCAAAGCAACTTCGGTTTGTAATGTTGCAAAAAAGTCTCTAATTTCTAAAGCCTTTTGTAAAGAGGATTCCATGGATTTTAAGTCAACCGGATTTCCTATGCCTACAGACAACCTAGATAAAATGCGTTCAATATCAGTAATTTCGGTTAAGGCTTCTTGCAATTTTTCATAATAGTCCACATGAGATATAAAAAAATCAATGGCGTTGTACCGCTCTTCCAACTGAGCAGGATCTTGCAAAGGATTCCTAAGCCAAGATCGCAAAAGCCGCCCTCCCAGGGAAGTTTGCGTCTCATCCAAATAGGAAATGAGAGAACCCTGCTTTGCACCCGTGCGTAAAGAGGAAAAAATCTCCAAATTTTGAAGCGTTGAAGGATCCAGGCTAACAAGCCCTTCTTTATTTAAAAGCCCAATACTTGTAATATGGTCCAAAGTGCTTTTTTGACTGCTTAACAAATAACCCAAAAGCAAAGCTCCTGACTTTTGTGCAACTTCCTTTGTTTCTAGGCCAAAACTTGCCAAACTTTTTACACCAAAATGATCTTTTAGAGTCTTCTCAGCGCAATTTGTATAAAACTCTGCCTGATCAAAAAAATTAACGCTTAATTGACCTTCTGATTTTAAAAAATGCAAGATTTCCGGATCATTATAATTTTCTTCATTTAAAACGGCTTCTGTAGGCGAAAATCTATAAATTGCATCTTTTAAAATTTCCCCTAACTGAGCCTTTTCTTCCAGTTCAAATTCTTGCACCAAAAAATCTCCCGTGGAAAGGTCCGCTAAACCAACCCCAGCCAGCTTTTTTCCTTTTTGTTCCAAGTAAACAAGTGAAAAAATGTAATTATTCTCCTTTTTTTCAAGACAACCTTCCGTTAATAAAGTACCAGGAGACACAACGCGCACAATCTCTCTTCGCATTAAGTTGCTACCGTCTGGAGAACCTATTTGCTCACAAATTGCCACTTTGTATCCTGCCTTTACCAACCGAGGTAAATATGAATCCACAGCATGATAGGGAACTCCCGCCATGGGAACTCTGCCGTCTTTTCCGCGGTCTCTGCTGGTTAAAGTAATGTCTAAAACTTCCGCGCCAATTTTGGCGTCATCCATAAACATTTCGTAAAAGTCGCCAAGTCTAAAGAATATGATGCAATCTGGGTATTTTTGCTTGATTTGGGCGTATTGTTGCATCATGGGGGTGGCAAAGTTGTTTGTCATATAGGGTATTTTACAATAAAAATGAGGGTTGAAATCCATATTGAAATTTGGTATTATCTTAACCCTGGGGGTTAATAGAATGTTGATACTTATAGAAAAACCATGTATATTACATTTAGAAATAGCAAAATCAAAAAATTATGTGAATTAGAAAAACTTGCTATTCAAAAGTTAGGTCCTAAGCAAAAGGATATGCTATTTAAAAGAATTGGAGAAATTAGGGCTGTATCCTGCCTCGCAGAATTAAAAACCTTGCCAGGACCTCGTTGTCACCGACTACAGGGCGATCGGAACGGGCAGTATGCAGTGGATCTGGGACATCCTATGAGACTGATATTTCTCCCAATTTCGGAACTTAAGGTATTTGAGGAAACAAGAATAACGGAGGTAGAAATTATAGAAGTAGTTGATTACCATTGAATATTAATATGATTACTAATAAAATAGACAATTACAACCCAGACTATGCTGTTCACCCAGGGGCCACCCTAGCGGAAACCTTGGAGGTCTTAAATATGACTCAATCAGAGCTCTCTAAACGGACCGACAGACCTGAGAAAACCATTAGCGAAATAATCAATGGGCAAGCTTCAATAACGCCAGAGACAGCAATTCAATTCGAACTTGCTCTAGGTGTGCCTGCTTCCTTTTGGAATGCACTGGAAAAGAATTATCGAGAGATCTTGGCGAAAATAGATGCAAAGAAAAGAATAACCGAAGAAATACATTTAGCTAGAAAATATCCATATAATATTATGGCAAAATTGGGCTGGGTACCCCAAACAAGGATCATTGAGGAACGCGTCCAGAATTTACTCAAATACTTTAGGGTCACATCTTTGGCATTGTTACCTGATTTAGAAGCAGTTGCTTTTAAGCAGATTAAAAATAGTGGACATTCCAGTGAGAATCTAGTTACATGGTTAAGACAAGGGGAAGTCGTAGCCTCAAGAATCGAGACAGCCCCATTTGACAGAGCAGAACTCATAAAGTCACTGCCCAAACTCAGAGAATTAACCAATACCAAGAAAGACTTGAGCAAAAAAATGCGTCAGATTTGCTCCGATTGTGGGGTGGCCTTAGTGTTTATCCCATATTTACCTAAAACCTATGTTAATGGTGCTAGTAGATGGATGTCCTCAGACAAAGCACTTATTCAACTTAGTTTAAGGGGTTCTTTTAATGATTTGCTATGGTTTACATTATTCCACGAACTAGGACATCTGCTTTTACATAGCAAGAAGGAAAAGTTTATCGATTTTGAGCCCAAAAAAAGTCAAGAATGTACACTAGAGACTGAGGCAGATGAATTTGCATCAAAACACCTTATCTCAAGTAAGGTAATTGAGGAGTTTTTAGCAAACAGCTCTGTAAACAAGGAAAATATCATCAATTTGGCTCATACCTTGGGCATTCATCCAGGTATTGTGGTTGGAAGACTGCAACATCTTGGCGTACTGAAGTTTAATGAACTTAATGGTTTAAGAAGTCGCTACCATTTTATTCAGCCGACCTAATCCAAAACTTGTTATACTTAACCCATGCAAGAAACCCTTCAAACCTACCTAAAACAGCTTAAAAAAATTGCGGATCAAGAAGGTTACACTACTGAAGAGAGCTTTTTACACCTTCCTTTTGATGCCGCAATTTTAGAACAAGTAAAAACCACAATTTCCCAAGCAGATCTTAATCCCGCAAATTTAAAACACATCATCGCTATTGGAATAGGGGGGTCTTGCTTGGGAGCAAAGGCAATATATGACGCTTTAAAATTAGAAAGAACCCTTCCTCAAATGCATTTTTTGGATCAGGTAGAGCCAGATATTATTTCCCAAATTATAGATCAAATTAAAGACTGCAAAAAAGATGAAGTTGCAATTTTAAATATTAGTAAATCTGGCACCACAATTGAAACAGCAATCAACTACGCTCTTCTTAAGGAGGTCCTACCAAATAATAAGGCTTACATAGAGTTTTTTATTACAGGGGATTCCTCACCAATCACTCCTAACAAATTGGTTTTAACTTTACCCAACAATGTTGGGGGACGCTTTTCGGCGCTTACTTCCGTGGGGTTACTTCCATTGGAATTGGCAGGTGTTGACACAAAAGCTTTATTGGAAGGAGCTAGAGAAGCCACCGAAGAGATTTTTTCCACAAAGCAAGATGAGTTAATAGATTCTGTTTTGCAAATTTTTGAGGCTTACACAAAAGGAAAAGAAGTTTATAACATGTTTGTTTTTTCAAAAGAGCTAATTTCGTGGGCAGAATGGCAAAAACAGTTAATTGGCGAAAGTTTAGGCAAGGATGGAAAAGGCTTATTGCCCATGATTTCGGTGGGATCAAGGGATCTACACTCTTTACAACAGTTTTTTGTGGGGGGAAAGCAAATTACACAGCATGAAATAATTTCTGTAAAGGGGAAAAATCAGT
Organism: uncultured Candidatus Saccharibacteria bacterium; assembly: GCA_964535155.1. Taxonomy (GTDB): domain Bacteria; phylum Patescibacteriota; class WWE3; order UBA101185; family UBA10185; genus JAGPFW01. Next base: position 8,811 of record CAZHSR010000014.1, on the reverse strand, counting down.
ACCAAGATATTATTAAAGATGCGGTTTTGGAAATTTATAAGGAAGAAAATATTCCGTGTAGAGAAACAGCTTTGGAAACTTTACATGAGACTAATTTGGGAGGATTTATGCAAACCAAGTTTTTTGAAACTTTACTTTTGGCAAAACTACTGGATGTAAATCCTTTTGGTCAACCTGATGTGGAGGGGTACAAGAGGAAGCTTAGAGAATAACTTGACAACTATCAAGTATCACCTTATACTTTACACTATATGCTACCAAAAGACTTATTAACCAGAATAGACAATAAAAAAGACCTGCTTGAAGCCTTTCAACCCCTTCCACCTGAATTTATTAAAAACCTTTACGAATGGTTTAGGGTAGAACTTACTTACACATCCAATGCAATTGAGGGAAACACCCTATCTCGTGCGGAGACTGCTTTAATTGTTGAAAAAGGCATTACAGTTGAAGGTAAAAGTCTAGAGGAACACTTGGAAGCTGTTAATCATGGGGAAGCTTTTAATCTAATTTTGGAAAAAAGTAAAATTAAGAGAAACAAGATAACGGCAAACACAATTTTAGAAATTCATCAAAAGATTTTGCAGAAAATCGACGAGACTAATGCGGGAAGGTATAGAAATGTTCCTGTACGAATAGCAGGATCTACAGTCATTATGCCAAATCCAATGAAAGTTCCAAACTTAATGGATGAATTTATTGCGTGGTTGCAAAATGCAAAAGGACATCCAATACAAATTGCGGCAGAAGCTCATTTTAAATTAGTAAGCATTTATCCTTTTGTGGATGGAAATGGAAGAACTGCAAGGCTTCTCATGAATTTATTGCTACTCCAAGCAGGATACCCTCCAGCTGTAATTAGAAAAGAGGATCGTCACAAGTACATTTCCAGTATTGAAAAGGCTCAACTTGATAAAAATAATGAAGAGGCTTTGGACGACTATTTAAACATAATTTATAAGTCTGTGGAACGCTCTTTGGACATGTATATTGGCATGCTAACAGGGAAAGAAGGGGAGAACACAGAGGAGGATTTCCTAAAAATTGGGGAACTAGCCAATTTGTCGGGGGAAACTGTACCTACAATACGACATTGGACAGAAAAAGGTTTGTTAAAAGTTGTGGACTACACTCAAGGGGGGTATCAATTGTATGAAAAAAGTTCTCTAGAAGTTGTTAAAAAGATAAGGGAATTGCAGAATACAAAAAGATTAACGCTTGAGGAAATAAAAGAGAGAATCTTCTAAAACGACCCGGCCTAAAACCCTACAAATAATCCCTCAACCGCTTACTCCTCGAAGGATGCCTCAACTTACGCAAAGCCTTAGCCTCAATCTGCCTTATTCTCTCACGCGTAACCCCAAACTCCCGCCCAACCTCTTCCAAAGTGCGTGCGCGCCCATCCAATAGGCCAAACCTTAACTCCAAAACTCGCTTTTCTCTTCCACTTAAGCTATCCAAAACCTCCATAATATGCCCTTTTAGCAACTCCTGACTTGCTGATTCAAAAGGAGACAAAGTCTTTTTATCTTCAATAAACTCCTTCAATCGCGTATCCTCTTCTTTACCAACAGGCGTTTCAATAGATGCAGTCTTTTGCGCAATTTTCACTATCTGAGCTGCCTTTTCCATATCAATTCCCATCTCTTTTGCTACTTCATCTGGTCTAATGGTTCGTTCATGTTGTTGCTCTAACTGTCGTTCTATCTTTTTATACTTATTTATTGTTTCCACCATATGTACAGGAATTCTTATTGTTCTAGCCTGATCTGCCAAAGCACGAGTTATTGCTTGTCTTATCCACCAAGTTGCATAAGTAGAAAATTTAAATCCTCTTCGCCAGTCAAATTTTTCAACTGCACGCATTAATCCAGTGTTTCCTTCCTGAATTAAATCCAAAAAGGACAAGCCTCTTCCCATGTATTTTTTTGCTATAGAAACAACAAGTCTTAAATTTGCTCGGGTTAAATGTTCAAAAGAAGTGGAATCCGATTTTTCTATCCCTTTAGCTAAAGCTACCTCATCTTCTTCAGTTAAAAGCTCTACTTTTCCAATTTCTCGCAAGTACATTCTTACAGGGTCTGTAGAACGGGACTTTCCATTTTCCAATTTGGCTAAAATCCCTTTAGAGAAAGCGTCTAAATCTTCGTCGGGGACTTCAGCAGCCATATCAAAAACGCTAATTCCTTCTTTTCCAAGCCTTTCGTAAAGCTTATCTAATTGTTCAATATGTTCTTCAGCATTGGGAAAAACGGATAAAATCTCATCAATGGTTAAATAGCCTTGCTTTTTACCCCGCAATACAAGCTTTTGTGCAGCTCTATCTTTTTCATCAACTATATTTTTTTTACTGGTTTTTACTTCTAATGAGGCTTTTGCTGTCATATTATTTTTTTAGAAAATTCCTTAATTTGAGCAGTAATTTCTTTTATTTGCTGATTATTCCCCTCCATTTCAGCAAGTTCCAATTCTTTTCGCAATTTATCAATTTTCTCTTTTGCAAATCTTTTCTCTAATCGAGCTAAAACATGCTCTAATTCAAGTGGCAATTTATCCCCTTGCAAAGCCAGATCCAGTTCCCACAGATATAAATCCTGCACGAATGAACTAAAATGCTCGTCTATTGTATCAATAAAAGCTTTAATATCAAGTTTATCCTCTTTTTGTTTAGAAACAAAATCTTTTAACGCTTCCAAAATTTTTCTTGTTGTCTCCTCAAAAAAAAGTTCTGTATTTAAATCCACCAAAAATGGCACAATAACCGAAGTTTTTTCCGCCTTTAAAAGCATTAGTAAAAAGTAAGTTTCTAGGTTTTGCACAGGATTTTCTGGCACATTTTCTGCGGGAGCTGTGGAAGAGGAAGAAGAACTTGTAAAAACGTTTTGGATCTCATCAGATTTAACTTCGGAAGAAAGTACCGAAAACACAACCGATTCTGACAAATCCAACTCTTGCGCAATTTTTTTAACATAATGGTCCAAAGTTACTTGGCTTGAGACTGCTGAAAACAAAGTCTTTAGCTCATCCACAATTTTTTTCTTGCCTACTCCTGAAGTCTTATCATATTTTTTTAGGGCATAAGCTATAAAAAAGTCATAAACCGAAACTGCGGAATTAAATAAGTCCCCTGCTAGTTCTGAATTTTTATGCAAAAGCTCATCAAGGTCTTTATAAGGGGAAGGAATCATTGCCACTTTAATATTTAAACCTTGCCGCTCTGCCAAAAAAACCGCTTTTTTAATAGCTTCCATTCCAGCTGTGTCAGAATCAAAACACAGGGTTACTTCTCTTGTATATCGGGAAATAATTTTCAAATGATCGCCAGTTAAAGCTGTACCTAAAGGAGCAACAATATTTTTTATTCCATGTTGATATGCGCTAATTACATCCATTGGGCCTTCCACTAAAACCGCTCCTTGTTTTTTTATATCAACGCGATTTTGTGCCAACCCATAAACAAAATCCGATTTGCTAAAAACTAAAGTTGAAGCTGTATTTAGGTATTTTGGATCTTCATTAAAAACCGTCCTTCCCATAAAGCCTAGGATTTTTCCTGTAGTGTCAATTAAAGGGAAAACCACTCTTCCACGAAATTTGTCATAATAACCATCTTTTCCTTCTCGCTTTTTTACTAAATCTGCTTTTAACAAAAGCTCTTCGGGAATATTTTTTTTCTGCAAAAAAGAATGCAAAATTTCCCAAGAATGAGGGGCATATCCTAATTTAAAAGTTTCTATTACTTCCTTCTTTAAACCGCGAGTTTTCAACAAATAATCCAGACCTTTTTTACCTGTGGCATGACTTAACAAAATATGAGAATAAAATTTTGTAACCAGCTCATTTAACCTAAAAATCTTGGCCTTTTCTTTTGTTTGCCCATCCCTTGGCGAATCTTCTAATTCTACACCTGCCTTTACTGCCAACTTCTTTAAGGCCTCATAAAATTCAATTCCTTCCATTTCCTGTACAAATGAAAAAATGTCTCCAGAAGCACCACACCCAAAACATTTATATATTCCAATTTCTGGCGAAACCATAAAAGAAGGGCTATCTTCCGAATGAAAAGGGCAAACGGCTCTATAATTTTTTCCAGCCTTTTTAAGGTCTAAGTACGACCCTACAACTTCAACTATAGAAAGCCGTTGTTTTATTTTTGCTATAGAATCCATTTTTAATCCCTATTTTGTCTGGGCATTATTAAATGAAGAAAATTCTCTTTTTCAACAGATCGCAAAACGCAGGGGGAAAGGCTATTTTGTGTTGTCAGGCAGATTTTGTCACAACCAATGTTATTTAAAAAATCAAGCAAATATTTGGAATTTAAAACTATTTCTACTTCATCTCCATCAATAGTAGCTCCAAACGAAGAGGTGTGTTCGCCAGATTCTGGGGAAGAGGCCGAAATATGCACCTGCCCTTCCGAGTCAAATTTTATTTTCATGGAGCTGTCAACTTGTTGTGCAAAAACATCGGCAAGTCTAACCGCAGAAAGTAGGTCAGAGAATGCCATTTCTACTTCTACAGCATGTTCCTCAGGGATTATCCTTTTGTAGTCGGGAAACTGCCCTTCAACAATTCTTGTTCCAACAATAATATCTTGATTTTTAAACATAACTAAATTTGAGCGGGAATCTAGGCAAATGGAGGTAGGCTCTTCGGGGGAAATAAGTCTAGAAACTTCTAATAAAGTTTTTGCAGGAATTACAGCCGAAAAGGAAGAGCTAAAGCTGGTATCAAGTTTGAGAGTTTTTTCAGAGAGCCTAAACCCATCCGAAGCAACGACGCTAAAAACCCCATCGGTGAAGGAAAGGTAAACACCAGAAAAAACGGGTCGGGAGTCATCAGAGGCGGCGGCAAAGACCACGGATTTAACGGCGTCAGCAAATTCGGTGGAGTCAAGGTCTAAAACCTCCATATCGGGATGCATAGTAGGAACTTCTGGGTACTCATCCGCAGAAACCGTATTTAACTTGGCAGAATTATGGTCTGTTTCTACTTTTAAGGTATTTTTGTCTAAAGTTACAGTAATAAGTCCTTCTGGCAAATTGGAAACAAGGTCACGGAAAATTTTAGCAGGAACTGTAATAGCACCGTCTTCGTCAATAGAGGCCTCAACATAAGTAATTATGGAAGTATCTAAATTTGTAGCCGAAATTCTTAACCGGCCACTTTCTGCCAATAAATGTACATTAGATAAAATGGGTAAATTGGCTTTATTAGGAACGGCTTTGTATACCTGGTTTAAGCCTTTTTCTAAATTTTCTTGCTGGCAGGTAAATTTCATTTTTTTATTTTTCTAGCGATGTAACTAAAGTAGCTATTTTTTTGCGACCTCTTCTTTATCCTCTTTATCTGCAGGTTTCAACACAACATGCCTTGCAAACCCTTCGCCTTCACTTTTGGAAATAACATCAGGATAATTGCCAACATAGTTATGCACCATAAACCTTTCGGAAGAATCCATATTGGGCATATGAATTTCTTGGCCAAAAAAGCGTACCTTGTCAATATGATTTCTTGTAATCTCTTCAATTTTTTCCTGGCGTCTTTCATTATAACCGTCAATATCAACAGTAACTCTTGTCCAACCTTCTTCTTCTAAACCTTTGTTTAAAGCCAATCCTAAATAGTATTTCAAAGCTTTTAAGCAATTGCCACGGTAACCAATTAAAAAGCTTAAATCTTCGTTCCAAATTTTAACAGCTAAAGAATTTTCCTCAGCGTTATCTTCTATTGTAAAGTCAGGATCAATCCCTAAAAAGGAAAAGATGCCTTCTAAAGTTTTTTTAAGTAAATCTATTTTTTTATCCATTTTTTAATTTTCTTTAAATCAGGTGTTAGTCCACCAAAACCATGTAATAGATAGCTTTGTAGGACAGAAAATACAGCGGCTGTAAGTATATACAAAACTACACCAGAGGGCAGTGTAACTCCTACTATAACATTCATTATGGGCATTGTGTAGAGCATTTGTTTTTGCATATTATAAGCAATATCATCGGAAACTTCAGGCGTCTTTTTAGCAGCCTTTTCTCCCATGCTAGAAAAGGGCATTGTCATCTTTGAGGAAAGGAATTGCACCACACCAGAAAGTACTGCCAGTATAAAATATGGGTCAGGTTTAGAAAGATCCATATATAAAAATTGGGTATTGACTACGGCACCTTCTGCAAATTTTAGGAAAGGAAAATATAATAAAGCATTTATTTCTTCCATGTTTTCTGCCAAAGTAAACTTTCTTATAACGCCAAATAGCGCAAAAAGCACCAGTAAAGTAACTATTTGGGTTAAACATCCCGAAGCTGGATTTATTCCATGCTGTTTAAAAAGCTCCATTTGTTTTTCTGCTTGTTTTTGCTTGTCATACTTAAACTTTTCTTTTATCTTGTCCAGTTCCGGCTTTAAATCCTGCTGCTTTTTCATATTTTTTGCAGACGGCAACATAACTGGAAGGAGTGCCGACCGAATAATAACTGTTAACAAAATTATTGCCAAACCCAAGGAAGCTCCGGAAACACTGTACAAACCCACCAAAAGGTTAAAAAGGGGGGTCACAAAAATTGTTTGCCAAATTGCACCTAACATAATTTTATTTTACAGGGTCGTAACCTCCATGCGAAAAGGGGTTGCAACGCAAAACACGCCACCCTCCCAAAAATATGCCTTTTAATCCGTGTTTTTCAACGGCTTCATAAGTGTAATCAGAACAACTAGGGGAAAATTTGCAAGTGGATAAGTTAAAATTCCTTGGCGAAAGGACTCTTTTGTAAAATTTTAATAAACTCAAGATTAATTTCTTCATATTTTGCTTCTTTAACATTAAATTTTGGATAAACCACTATCCAATAGCCGGACTTTATTTTACCAAAGTTTGTTCTAATAATTTCCCTAAATTGCCGTTTTACTTTATTTCTTGCAGGGGCAACCTTAGAAAATTTGTTAGAAATGACTATTCCCGCCTTAGTATCTTCGGTTAAGTCGTACCTTTTTAAGTAATAAAGGTGAAAAAATCGGGAAGAAACTTGAGTACCATCCCTTTTTACCTTACTGTACTCATATCTGGTGGTTAACCTGTGCTTTTTTGGGAGCATTAATTAATAATAATACAAAAAGTCTTATTTCCTATTTAATGTTTCTAGACTGCTTACCTTTAAAACTGGGAGCCAAAACTTTTCTTCCTTTGGCTCTTCGTCTTTTTAAGACATTAATACCACCAACAGTAGCCATTCTGCTTAGGAATCCGTGTTTTCTTAGTCTCTTTTTCTTTTTTGGTTGCCAAGTTCTTTTCATAGCGAGGGAATGATAACTAAAGGAAGTGGTTTAGTCAATAGGCAATAAGATTAATTCAGGAATATCCTTAAAATGTTTGATGTTTAGTGTTGCAAGGGGTAAGTCGTTTTGAACTGCAGTTGAGGCTATTAAGGCGTCAATAATATCTATTGAGGTAGAAGCCCTTAATTGTCCTGCTGATTTAGAAATCTCAGTATTTATAGGAAGTAGTGTAATACCCTCAAAAATAGTGGATATATCTTTTTGACCTTTTTTTGTCCAAGCACTTTTCCCTGCATATATTTCAGTGTGAGTAATAATTGAAGCACAAAGCAAATGTTTTTTGGAAAGCTGATGCAACAAAGTATCTTTTTTATCAGGCTGTCGGAGAAAATCTATAATAGTGCAGGAATCCACCAAGATTCTAGAATTCATTGCTATTTAACCTTTCCTCTAGGGATTCTCTGTTTTTAGGGTAATCAGAATCATTAAACCAATCAGTTTTAAGGCTTGCTAGTTTTTTGGAATAAGTATCATCAACAACCGATTGATCCACAGGCTCTGCAACAAGGGTATTATCTTCCAGATACATTTTTAACCAAAAGTCAGTCCCCAAACCCAGAGCATCCCTAAATTCCTTAGGAACAGTTATTTGACCTGTGCTAAAAGACTTAACATATTTTTGTGTTTGTACTTGTGTATTCATATTGAAATTCAATATATATTGAATATAAGAGTTTGTCAAGGAAACAATGTGCTTATATTGTCGCTGGTAACTTTTATAACTTGAAGTGTTTGCGTACAGATAAAAAGATGGGAACCAACAGGTTGTGTTGATTCCCATTTAAGGGTGACTTTATTTGATTCCCTTCCGCTGAGCAAATTGAACGACTAACAGCATGACAAACATGTCTGGGGAGAATGTCTCCGCAATCACGGAGTCACACTTCCCCTTAACTTTGGGATTTCGGAGCAAGGCCTCCGCTTTTGCGTCATCCTTGTGTGCAATGATCTCCCCCAAAGCTCGCAGAACAACAACGGGATCCGATTTTGATAATCGGTGGATGAGTTCTTCGATTGAGCTATCCCGAAGCTGTTCCAACTCTTTCTTGCCAAATTGACCTGTCCAACTATCCTCCCAATTTCCAGTCCATTCTCGCGCCATAGCACTACTCCTTTTTCGAAAGATTTCCTATAGTATATACCACAATTAAAATTTGTCAATCTCAGCCCCTACAAACCCCGTACCGTAGCATAAACCATTAGCCGCCTCATTTTTGTCCCAGGAGGGGAGCAAGTCATTAAAGTAATTGTAGATTCATTTAAAAACTTTGGTTTAAACCCCCTTAATGGGTCAACCTCATTCGGTTTTAGACTTTCCTTACCTTCCACAACATAAGTTATCTTCTTATTGCCCATTTCTATATAAACTGGATCTCCAACTTCCAGCTGATCTAAAGTAGAAAAAATCGTTTTGTAATTTTTTGGGTTATAAAACCATGGAAGAACCGAATGCCCATATATAAAGCTGTCTCCTGCCTC
>CAZHSR010000013.1:0-19258 GCA_964535155.1 uncultured Candidatus Saccharibacteria bacterium | reverse complement strand
ATTGTAACAGTTTGCAAAAGAAGTATGTCCTGTTTTCATAAAATCCACCTTTTGGTGTATAGAGCAATATATAACATTGGGAACGTGCGCAAAGATACTTTCAGTGCCATCTCCGTGATGCCCATCAATATCCATAATGGCAACTCGCAATCCTTTTTGGAGTAACTTTGTTGTAGCAACTGCAATGTTGTTAAAGAAGCAGAAACCTGCGGCTTTGTTTCGTTGCGCGTGGTGTCCTGGGGGTCTAACAACGGCAAAACCATTGTTAAGGGATGCAATATAGGTTGTCTTTGCGGCTAAAAGAGCTAACGAATAACTCTCAGGAGTGAGTCGTATCTGTGCCAATTCCTCGCGATTATCTGCACATTTTCTTACATATGCTATATGCTCTCTTGTATGTACTGAGTGAATTAGCTTGGTATCACCTTTCTTATCTAGATTAACAGTAACAAAATTACCCGTCGTCAATAAGTCCGCAATGCGGTAGGAACCCTCAATGGGATCTAGGAAATTATGTTTCACAAAACTTTTATTAGAGTATATATCCATATGCACAATTGCTTTTTAAGTAGTTGATGCTAGAATGCTCGTATGAAAGTCCATTTTGGTGGTTCATCTTTAGGATTCCGAAACCATTCAAAAATATATAAACAAATTAATGATACTATAAAGGGTCTGGGGCACTCCATTTCTCACGAATGGGTTCATGATACCAAAGCAGGAGATAACGGATTGTTCGCTAAATTTCGTGGAACTCTTAGGGGAATAATGGATGCTGACGCTGTTATTTTAGAAAGAACGGATCCAACACTAGAGGTAGGACAACAATACCATATGGCATTGGATAGGAATTTAGCAGTTCTTTTTCTTTTTCACGATGAAAAAGCCAACTACGTGCCCCCTAAATCGGCGGAAGAATATGCTTTTACTAATTTCTTAATCGACCCTCGAAACTCTGAATCTGTGTATTTTGCTGATTATAGTCTAAGTACATTACCCAAAATTTTAGAGGATTATTTCAAACAAGTGGAGTTGCATCATAGAACAGCCAAATTTAACTTGGTACTGGAAAAATCTTTAGACAATTATTTACGGGACTTGGCAGAAAAACACAAAACCAGTAAAAGTGAGGAGATTCGCAACCTGATAATTAGAGATAGGAAGAATAAAAAGCTCTAGTTTGAATAGCCCACTTCCTCTATTGTTTTTCTAGCGTTACCCAAAGTTTCTTCATAAATGTGAGCATCTGTTATCAAGCCATCCAAACATCCTAAACGTATCTCTTTACCCAAAATCTTCGTCAATTTTTTTGCGATCTTTTCTGATAGCATAACCATAGTTGTAAGATTTCCGGGAGCTTTTTGGAAAGCATCCCAAGAGCGCATAAAAAATACGTTGTTTTGAATATAGTAATTTTCTTTCTCAAGTAATCTTGTCTGGTATGCAATCAGACAAGGTAAGTAGTCGTCCCGTTGATTATTCAGTACTTGAGTATAATCTTCATAGGTTGGAAAGATCATAATCGCCTTTTTGCTTTCGGGAATTAAGCTCAATCGTTTGATGACAAAGTCAAACATTTTGCCTTCTACAATTCTTTGATAGTAACTTTTTGCACCAGGACTAAAACTTGGAACTACATCAAAGTCAAACATTTCGGCTTTGTTGAATACTAACTCTTTCATGTGTTCAATATTTTGTGTATCTGCATATTTCTCAAACAGGGGATCCTCAGAAACTTGTTTTATAACTTTTAAGCGTATGTTTTGAACTGCTAGCCTTTTGCGATCTTCATCGTAGCTCACTGTGCCGTGTTGGAGTATTGCTGCTGTCATATCTAACCAAGCGGCCCCTATGGAACTGTTATGAATTTGAATACCAAAGTTGGGGTCATTAATGTACATTAGATGTACACTACCACAATTTGAATACCTCTTCAACTAGCAGGTTTTAATCCAGTTCACAAACTTTTTTATTGCTTGAGATCTGTGCGAGAATTTAATACGGTCGCCCAATGTATATTCTGAAAGGACTTTTTGTGGACCCGTTGTGGGTATAAAAAAATCATTGTATTGTAAACTATTCAACTTCTCACCACTAAGTTTTTTTATACTACCAAGCATGCTTCCCTCAAAACATTGCATGACTAAACCATCGTAATAACAGAGGACTAGGCGAAACTCTAATGTACTAGTAGATTTCAAAGCCAATTTGTAGACTGTTGGTATACCCAAAGTATTAGCTGCAAACTTGGTATAAGTACCAGGAAAATTTTCATAGGCGGATATATATAATCCAGCGTCATCAACTAGCAGTGGTTTTCTAACAGTATCATATGCTTGTCGTGCTTTGGCTATTGCAACATCCCTTAGTGAGATTGTTTTGGGTTCAATAAAATCCAATGTTTTTTGGATAAATTCAACGTTACTTAGACCATGATACATAAGAGATTCCACATATTCTTTGTATTTGGCTTTATTACCTGTGCATATAGTGAGGTCTTTGGGAATCATTTTAGATCTTCTGCTATTACTTCTTTTTGGAGGTTTTTCAAGGTCTTGTCAACGTGGGAGATTCTCTCTTGTGCCCATTCTTTTGATATATCAAAAAACAATATCTCTTGCATTTTCTTTAGAAGTCGCGGGCGATCTTCCTCAAAGTAATACTCAAGGGTTTCCGCAATGTCAACCTTAAAAGCACCACCAAATGTAAACATTTTCCAAATATTAACAAGTCCTACTTCATCCAAATTATCTGCATCCATCACTATTCTAGCATCTTCTTGGTAGGACTTAGAATCAGATATTATTTCTGAAACGCTTTCCAGAACATTCTTGTTGTGTAAGTGCCCAATATATTTAATCAGCAAATCAAATACCAAAGTCTTATCCATATGGTTCCCCTGTTTCTTGTCGGCTTCCTGGCTTCCATCTAAGGAGCCATCATCTTTAATACGTGGTGCTTTTCCAATATCATGGAATAAGGCAGCTAACCTAATTAGTTTCCTTTCAGCACTCGAAATATTAAGTTTCCGAGCTAGGGCATCTGCTGCATATGCAACACGTAGTTGGTGAAAGAATCTGTGTCCTTTCCCACCTGCAGCTTCTATAGAGTTGCCAAATATGTCCTTTAGGATCGCAATTTCCTTAGTATAGTTATCTTCAAGTTTTGTCTTATTCATACTGCTGTATTTTAACACACGCTTTAGAGTGTTTTTGCTAGATCTAACAAAAACCCATCGAGCATAGCTTTGGTTACATGTTGCATCACGACAACATGTGATATATCACCTTCGGTTGCTAAGATCCAATTTTTGGCTACAAATGGTGCGACTTTTTTGAAAAACACAATATTGGAATGTTTATTTCTCCATACAAGATATCCCAAGTCCTCCAAGGAGTTCTGTAAATATTTGGCTTTGTTCAGGCAATCTTCAATTTCTTGTTTGAAAATGTTTGGATGCTTTTTTTGTATTAAGTACCATAATAAAGCAGCTGAATGCCCATTTCGTGATCCGAGAAAAGTCACGTCACTACTCTTTGTATATTTAGCTGTTGTGAAATTACCTGGTAGATTTTTTTTGCATAGGAAAATGCCAGAAGGAAATGGAGTACCAAAAAATTTGTGCCCTGATATCGCGAAGCTATCGGCGATTTCTCCAAGTATCTTTGTAATATGTACATCAACATATGGTATATAGCCCCCAAACAAGGCTCCATCTACGTGAATGTAGTAATTATCTGGATTTGTTTTATCGAGCAATTGTTTAATCTCCTCTAGATTATCAATACCGCCACGCATTGTAGTTCCTAGATTGCAGTTAAGCAAAATTCCCTTCCTTGGGTATTTGTTAAGTACTTTTTCTAGATCTGTATAATCAATTTCTCCCGAGCTTAGACTCTTTACTTTTTCGAAAGGAATTTTCAGTATTTGGGCGCTTTTTTCTATAGAGTAGTGGCTAGCCTCAGAAAAAAGCAAAACAGAATCTTTCATCTTAACTCTACCTAAAAGTAACCCATACATATTTCCTTCTGTACCTCCAGATGTAACATATCCCCAATAAGCACCATTATTAAAGTTATATAAATGGGCTATATGATCTACGACACTCTTTTCGTACTTATATCTTGTTCCAGCTTCACAAGGGCTACCCAATAAATTTAAGTTAACACTAAAAACGTCATATATGTCTTCAAAAGAGAAGGCCAGATTTAAAGGATATCCTAAAAACTTTGTTCGTTTCTCTATGTTATGCTTTATATGTTCTTTAAAGTCTTTCAAATCAACACTCATATTCTATAATGGCGTATATTGCCTCATAAATATTTACTGGAAGGTAATAGCGCTTCTGAATTGTTTCATACCCAGCACTGCATATTTTGCGTTTTTCTTCTTCCGAAAGATTGAGAATAGTAGTTGCTTTTTGTACTACGTCAGAAAACTTATCTATGTCACAGACGAAACCGTCAATTCCAGAATTTACGCGCTCAGGTAACCCATCCTTGTTAGATACCAACAGTTGCGCCGCCGAGTTTTTGTAGAAACGGAATTCGTTTGGAACTAATCCTGTGGGTTCCTGCCTTGATAAAACACTGACTATCGCAGTGTTTTTCCATTGCATTAGATAATGAGGTGTAATGAAATCATGTCCAAATCGCAAAATAGCTTCAGGATTGTATTGTTTACGTATATCCCTCAGTTCTGAAATATAAGGGTCATCCATACTGTAAGGAACTGCTAGTATAACTGTTTGTATATCTGTCTGCTCCTTTAGGTACCCGCCTAACTTTAGGACTAGGTCCAAACCTTTATAATATTCTGCTCGTGCAAATGAAACTAAAAGCTTTTTATTTATGGGTATCTCATTTTTAATCAAGTAACTTTCTATTACATGCTGGGGAGTTCTGTATTTCTCCAGTCTTGGCAGATACAGTCCGATACGAGTTTCAATCAAAGCTTTATTTTGTGTGCCATATTCCTTTATGAGATGTTCTTTTACAAAATTTCCAATATATCCAACATATGCCTTTGGAGTTTTGTTGGCTGTTCTGATAGCCTGCATCTCCCAATTTATCCTTTTGCCCATAAAGTCGTCCATACTTCCATCCTCTTTACGCAGCTTGAAAGAGGCGTGTATCTTAGCTGTGCTACGAGGAATCCATATATGCTTAACATTATCTGCTTTAGAAAATCTGGCTACTCCAGCAAAAGGTGTGTCACTCGACAGCGCAATTACCAAACTGTGTCTTCTAGCTATCTGGTCTATTTCTTTTGCTGCGTTTTGAGACGCTGTTTGCCAATAATCTACATTCCCATAGGATAATGTCCCGTCACTACCATTCTCTACTTCTATGATATTGGTATCGAAACATTTAGTTATCTCTTCTACTTCTTTTCTCACTCCTGAAGAATAACCATGAAAACTTCTGGAATAACGAATCGTTCCAGGATAGAAAGTAAGCTTAATATTTCTTTTCTCAAGCAATTGACTTATTTCTAACATAGAGTAGCAGATATCTCTTCCGGAAGTTCCTACACCACAATATAAGCTGGTTATTCCATCATGCGAGAAGTATACAATTGCTAGATCCAAGGGTTCATTTTTGCTCATGCTACTATTTCCGTTATATCTTTTTTAATATCTTCAAGAGTGTTTTTAGGGGACACTCTAGTCACGTGTACATTGGGCTCAAGCTCTTCGAAAAAGTACTGATAATAGTTAATTATATGGTTTAAATAATTTGGGTCGTACCAAGGATTTCCTTTTATAAAGGAACGCTCTTTTCTTGCAAACGAGTCTTGAAGGGATACATCAATATATACGTAATGGGTGGGTTGTAGTGACTTTTCTACAAAATCTATATAGTATCTACCCAATAGATAATCGTAATGGGCATCTTTTTCCAGCTGTTTTTTTGCAAAATTGTAGGCTAGTGTTGACACATAGCCCCTATCCATCAGAACAATTTTATTAGATCTATGGGCTCTTCTAAACTTCTCTATGTCGTTTGCCCAAAAGAAATCCTGATCTTCCACTTTTTTAGTAGCCAACCATTCTTTTTCATTCGAGATAATCTCAGCTATTGTTTCTACCTCGCTACACTCACTAAAATGTTCTACTAAGGTTGTTTTGCCAGTACCAGGCAATCCCTCCAAAACTATTATCTTAGACATATTCTATTCCTGAAGTTTCAAAAGCCTTAATGCGGCTCAAGCATTCAGGACATTTTAAACATGGTGTTTCCGAATCCTGTATGCAAGTTCTCGTATGTTCTAGAGGTATTCCAGCGGTTATAGCATAAGAAATCAGTTCATCCTTTCTAAACGTTTTTCCAAGGATCTCTGGGTCAAGTAAGGGCGAGATGATATTCCAACGCCAATCGCCAGATTCTATGCAAGTAAGCAGTGTCGTTGTTCGCAACGCTAATAGACTAGAGTGTGGAAAACTATCATCTGGGATAGTGGCGGTTAATACAGTCCTAATATCTGTATCTAACGTTGAGCTGAGATTTGCCGCATATTGAATACCCAAAGTTTGAAGAGCAACGTTACGCATGGGGTGTCCATATTTGCTAAGTTGCTCCTTATTCTTGTACTTTTTAAGCTCTAATGGGGGAACTTGAATCTCTATTTTTTTGCCATTATTAAACCTGTCTGGATATTTCTGGTGATAGTACTTGTAGAAATAGTCATAGCATTGCTCCTCCCATTTTTCAGCGCGCGACCCCCTTCGTATGAAAAGTGGGTGTAACACAATAGAGGTTTTTTCCAAAAGCAAACCTGCCATAACAGAGGAATCCAATCCTCCTGACATTAGTACTATAGCGTGACTTCCATATAACCTATTTACATGCCCGCGCCTTTGTACTATAAGTTCGGTCACTTTAGGCAATAGCCATTTAACCTCATCTTTATTGGATCCAACAAACAGGTTCTTCTTTGTAGTTTCAGATACTTTCATATATAATTAATAGTGTACATCGATTGTACACCGTACAACTAGATAACACAATGTTAGGAGGTGCGAGATGGAGAGGACACTCGTTCTTTTGAAGCCGGATGCTCTCAAGTTAGGTTTGCAAGATATGTTGTTACGTTTATTTAGGATGGTTGGATTGACCCGCGTCTCAATGAAACGTATTCAACTATCTCGCGAGTTTATACTCAAGTGGCGTGATTGGGACCACTACGACGACTGGTTTTGGGTACATGTAGATTTTATGTGTTCTAGACCAGTAGAAATATGGCTATTGGAGGGTACTGAGGCTGTAGAAAAGGCATTGCACATTAAAAATCAAGTTCGTGCAAGTCACAGCACGAGTGAGATTCAAAATGTGTTGCATTGCCCAGATAGTTGTGAGGAGGCGGTCAGAGAAATTGATATCTTCCTAAATGGAAGGGATTAGTTAAAAAGTTATCTAACTAATCCCTTCTCAAGTTTATTTACGTATTTATGCAAAACGATCCTATAACTATAGAAATCCTAGATAGTTTCAACCAAGCAACTGGTTTTCCCCCTAAAACTTTTGCGGAAACTTTTAATCAATCCTTCGGCAATACGTACTACGATATCGAATATTATTTGCTAAATACATATTACTGGAGCAACCGTTCTCGCAACCTGATTTGGGGTATCTTTACAAAGCTCGTTGGAAACTCTGCAAACAAATTGCTAGATTTTGGTTGTGGTTGCGGTTTATATACAAGAAAATTACTGGGGTATTGTACGGATTATGTTGGAACAGATATAAGTCCTGTTGGATTATTTGTTGCCTCAAAGGTTAATGAGAATCAGAAAGGCGTTTCATTTGTGCAATTAGACACATTTTGGGAGCAACACAATAAGTACGATTTGATTTTTTCTTCGGAAACGCTAGATCATGTGGAAAATCCTGATGTGCTACTCACAGGTCTGCGTAATAAATTAGCTCCTGGAGGCAAAATGTTTATTACCAGTACAACAATGTACCATTACATTTTACGAATACTGTTTCAAAAGATTCCTGAAGACTTAAAGAATGGTAATATGAATAAAGCTCTGCAAAGGGTCATTTTGTATATAAGAGCTCTGTGGGATTTTTCCATAAGATCCGAGTTTATGAGGATTGCTTTGGATAGAGATGACCACAAAAATGCGTTTACATTAAGACAGTTTAAAAGTTTAGCAAAAGCTTCTAATTTAGAAATAATTGACTACAAGTACTTTAATTGTAAGGATTTATTCCCAGGAAGGTCCCTTAAACCATTAAATTCTTTTCTAAGAATCCTCTTGAAAACGTCAAAAATTTATGGACCTAATATTGCCATCTGTCTCAAGCGAGAAAGTTGATCTTCAGATCTTAGCTTTTGAAAAAGATTTATTTCGAGAAATAAAGAGAAGTTCTTAAACATTGTTGTCACCTGTATTTTCTTCCAACTGCGAATGCATAATCAATAGTATACAGGTTATTACTTATTGTTAGTTAAGAAAAAAGTAGGTTGCTCAGGATCAGAAAGATGCTTAATAATACCCTCTTTTGCCTGAGGAGGAATAAAATTTACCTTTGCTACCTCGTCTAAGTCTAGCCACTCCACATGGTATTGTTCCTGCTCTGTCATTCTATCCTTTTCAGGACCACCTAGTTTGATGTCTGTTTCTTCGGTTTCACAAGCAAAATAAAATGCTATTCGTGTTGTTGTATCAAGTAAGAAAACAAGCCTTTTTACTTCTATTTCTATACCAAATTCCTCTTTTACTTCCCTTTTACAAGTTTCTTCAATTGTTTCACCTTTTTCCCATGTTCCACCTGGAAGAGTATAAAAATCCTCATCACCTAGTATTTGGTGCATTAATAACACTTTTCTATCTTTTACAATCAAGCTTCCTGCTCGAAAGCCTTGTTCTCTATTTTCTAGTATGGTGTCCAAATGTTTAGACATTATGCTGTTAGTATATCATTTGATTTGTTTTTGGGGAATTTTTCCTTGGCATAGGACAGTACCCCACCTTTGAAGTATAATGTACCTATATGGTTCTCCTCCTCAATGTGGCTATCCCACATACTAGGTCATATTATCTAGGGACAGAACTACAAAGGCTGCAAATAATGCTTTCATATAAAAATTTTAAACGCATAATCGATATACTCGGCTCCCTAGCAGGTCTTATCATAGGATTTCCCTTATTATCCCTGATCTATTGTCTAATAAAGTTAGATTCAAAAGGCCCTGTTATTTTTATGCAAACTAGAATGGGAAAAAATAAGGAAAATTTTGAAATGTACAAGTTTAGAACTATGGTAGTAAATGCAGAAGAGATCCTTAGTAAGGACCCAAAACTGTTAGAAATTTATAAAAGCAATAGTTACAAAATTAAAAATGACCCTAGGGTTACTCGCGTAGGGAAGTTTTTACGCAAATCTAGTTTAGATGAATTACCTCAACTATTAAATATTCTAAAGGGAGATATGTCTATTGTGGGGCCTCGTGCATACAAACCTGATGAAATGGAAAGTCAACTTAAAAATCACCCAGAATTAGTTACAACTGCCGAAGCTGTTACTAAAATTAAACCAGGACTAACAGGAATATGGCAAACTAGTGGCAGGTCAAATATTGGATTTGATACTAGAATTAAAATGGATGATGAGTATGCACGAAGAGCAAGTCTTCTTTTGGATATTTGGCTTATACTTAAAACAATACCTGCTGTTATTAAATCTCGGGGGGCTTACTAGATATTATCAATTATATTAGGCAACACAAAAAAATCCCTTGGAAAGAGTTTATTAAGCTAAAAAGTCCCAAATGAGGTACAATACCTCGTTATGGATTTAAGGAACATAGCCATTATTGCACATGTTGACCACGGAAAAACCACGCTTGTTGATGGGTTGTTGAAGCAGTCCAAGCTCTTTAGAGACAATGAAGCCTTAATGTCCCAAGAGCTAATTATGGATTCCAATGATCAAGAACGCGAACGGGGAATTACAATTTTGGCCAAAAATACTTCGGTTACATATAAGGATACAAAAATTAACATAATAGATACGCCAGGGCACGCGGATTTTGGAGGAGAAGTAGAAAGAACTTTAAACATGGCAGATGGAGCTTTGCTTTTGGTGGATGCACAAGAAGGCACTATGCCTCAAACAAAATTTGTTTTGAAGAAGGCTTTGGATCTGGGCTTAAAAATTATTGTAATCATTAATAAAATTGACAAAAAGGACGCCAGAGTTGCTGATACAAAGGCAAAGGTAATTGACTTAATTTTGGAGTTGGCAACAGAAGATTCACATTTAGACGCGCCCATTTTATACGCCATTGGAAGGGAAGAAAAGTCTTGGGAGCAGCTTCCTGAAGATTTCTCAAAACCTGCAGACCTCTGCCCTATTTTTGAGGCAATATTAAAATATATTCCCGCACCTTCCACTGATATTGCGGCACCTTTTCAAATGCTAATTTCCACACTAGATTGGGATAGTTATAAAGGTAAATATGCCATTGGAAGAGTTACACGAGGCACAATTAAGCCGGGAGAATCTGTAAGTTTATTAAAAGCAGACGGAAAAATTGAAAATTGTACCGTAGATAAAGTTTTTGTAAATGTCGGTTTAAAAAGAGAAGAAACTCCATTAGGCACTTCGGGAGATATTGTGTCACTAACAGGAATTCCTAATGCTGGAATTGGAGACACTTTAACTGATCCAAATAATCAAGAGGCTTTACCAACCATAGAAATTGCCGAACCCACTTTGAGCATGTCAATAGGACCAAACACTTCTCCTTTTATGGGAAAAGAAGGAAAATTTTTAACAAGTAGGCAAATTTTGGAAAGAATTCAAAAAGAGTTGCAAACAAACATTGCTTTAAGATTTGAAATAAATTCGCAAGGGCAATACATCCTTTCGGGAAGAGGAGAACTGCATTTATCAGTATTTTTAGAAAATCTTAGACGCGAAGGATTTGAAATAGAAATAGGAAAGCCAAATGTTATTACAAGGAAAATTGACGGTGTAGAAATGGAGCCTATTGAGGAATTAACCATTGATGTTGACAGCGAATTTGTGGGCAATATAAAAAGCGAAATAGGCAAGAGGCGAGGAATTTTGGTGGCACAGGAAGATTTAACTGCAAACACAAGTCGCTTAGTTTTTGAAATTTCCACAAGAGGAATTTTAGGCTTAAAGGGCATTTTATTAACTTTGTCCAAAGGAACTGCAATTTTAAGCTCAAACTTTTTAAGATATGAAAAAGCGGGACCACAACTGCCAAAAACTCGCAGAGGCGTTTTAATTGCTACAGAAACAGGGAAAACTGCTCCATATGGCTTAGTAGGAGCTCATGACAAAGGCGCTGTATTTGTAGGACCGCAAACTCCCGTTTATGGCGGAATGGTGGTGGGCATAAATGGAAGGGACGATGACCTTGAGATAAATGTCTGTAGAGAAAAGCAATTGACTAACAATAGATCTTCTGGGGAGGACGCCATTTTTTTGCCACCTCCAACATTTTTTAGCATGGAACAATTTATAGGGTTTTTGGAAGATGATGAATTGTTGGAAATAACGCCCCAAAGCTTGCGTTTAAGGAAAAAGATTTTGGATAAGAATGTAAGGTATAGGGCTGGGAAAAAGTAAGGTTTTATATGAGCAATTTTGATAAAATTTCTTTATGCAACCATTAAAACAACAAATAAATTATGAAGAATTTTCAAAAGTAGATATTAGAGTTGGAACAATCATTTCTGCTGAAGAAATTGAAGGTTCAGAAAAATTGCTTAAATTGCAGGTAGATTTTGGAGAATTGGGCCAAAAGCAAATTTTGTCTGGAATTAAGAAATGGTATTCACCCCAGGATTTGCAGGGATTACAGGTATTTTTTGTGCTTAATTTGGAGCCACGAAAAATGATGGGACTGGAATCTCAAGGGATGATTTTAGCGACAGATGCAGAGGATGCCTCGGAGGGAGATTCGGTTGAAGGGCAAAACTCCAAACCGATTTTGCTGACTCCTAAAGAGACTGCGAAAAATGGGGTGGGTATAAGATAGAATACAAAATAAAAATTCAATTTATCATATTGTATTTTCACAAACTTAAATACTTAGAACCTTTCAGATAGAAACGCCAATCATGGCCCATTGATATTTGAGCTTCCTCTTCAGAGAGCTTACTAACTCCCAGATTAATCCTTTTTCCGGCACAAACTTCAAGATTTTTTATCGAATTATCTTTATAGATAGAAATTACAGAACCGACTTCATTTATTTTTTCTCCATTGTCTTGCATGTTAATTCCTAGTGCCTTTGTAAGTCGCCCAGGGCCACTAGCTACAAATCTTGTATCTTTATCGTGACAATTTCTACGATTACGCATAATGTCAATGCCCTCTAAAGGTTCAATCGAACGAATAAATACGACATCAGCTATTCCTTCTTTATTGACAACAAGAGATGTCATTATGTGTACTCCCATTATTAAATACAGATAAAGTTTACCTCCTTCTGCATATTGTAGCTGTGTTCTAGGAGTAATCTTTGAATTATATGCATGTGAAGCCCCATCCCAACCAGGGTAGCTTTCTGTTTCTGTTACTCTCCCAGAAGTTATCTCACCTTCTCTTTCACTGACAATAATTGTCCCGATTAAATTTTTTGCCACATATAAGGAATCCTTAAGAAAGAATTCACTAGGAAGTTTTTCAAGAGCTTTCATAAAATTCCCGACATTCTATAATTTTTATAATCCTACTTCGGAAGGTAAAGTTTTAAGCATAAACTCCTCAGGGGCTTCGGTAAATATTATCCTTTTTCCTAATGCTTGGGCGTACCCAATTTCTATTAGAGCAGAAGCTCCCACATAACCCTCTTTTGAACACACTATTAATGCGTCCGAATTGTCAATAGAGTCAAGATGATGCCGCTCCAATTGGAGGGGACTTCTGCCTTCCTCACCAGAAAACACTACAAATTCATCTCCTGGATTCTTAGGTTCTGTAAATTGGGGACTTAAAACCTTTACGCCCTTATCTACCAAGGCTTTTCTTACAGCAAGAATGTAATCAAGGTGTTTTCTAAAACTCCCGCTTAATGTAACATACCTAACTTCTTGGCGAATTACACCATCTATTAAATTAGAATTTGAAGGAATTATTGTACTGATATTGTATTTGTCTACAATTGCTTGTGCTAATGCGCTACAAGATCTTGCTCCATTCATCCAGTTGGGATTCTCTGGCATCATATTCCTTAATGTATCCAATGTTATTTTTGAAAAAATATCCTTATTTCTTGAAAAAAAGTCTGATGCTGTAATTATCTTGGGGTGATCAAGGTCTTTAAATAATGTATTAGGTTGCAAGTTGTACTTTGCTACATTCATATAGGATAACTCCCCACCCGTATAAAATGCTGTACTAACCTTGTTTTCTAATGCGGGTAGGCGTTCTTTTAGTTTTTCTACAATATTTTCTGCCGAAATTTCAGAATGAGTAGAATTTATTTTGGGGAATTCATTCAGAATAGTTCCTACTCCAAAATCCAATTTTACTGTCTCAATTGCTTCTTTACCATACATAACCACTAACTCTGTTGATCCACCCCCTATGTTAATCAGCAAAACATTATCATTTTTTGGGTATTTTCCTACCAGTGCTAGTTCTAAATAAAAACTTTCAAGGTCTTGACTTATAATATTAAAATAAAGTCCAGTCCTTTCATAAAATTCATCTATAAACAATTCTCTTGCTTTAGGAGTCATTTTTCTGAACAGAGCTGTAGCATATATTTTTATGGGGATGTCTTTATTTCTGTCTTGAATTTCGGACACAAGTTCATATAATTGGGTTTTATTCTCATCTGATATACCAACATCCTCAGAAAAGTTTTCTTTAAATGGCAAAGATCTTGAAAAGGTTAGAGATAAATTACCATCTAGAAGTTTATAAACTTTAACGGTCGACGAACCCACATCAAGAAGTATTTTTTCCTGAGATTTTTTTAGCATTAGATAATGTTAATGGCTATAATGTGGATAGTCAAGGCTCTTTAGAAGTCACCGCATAAGATTTTAAATCTGAGATGAATTCTTCATAAATATATCTGTCTCTCCAAAACTTCTCTGTAGCCTCCTTCTGAATTTTCTCCCATATTTCCAGCAATTTGGGATTGATTACACTCTCTGCTTGGTTTTTTGACTCCTTTAGCATTAAGAATTCAATATAATTAGAAAATAGAGATTTCAGCTTTCTTTTAGGACACCCAAATCTATTCAGCAATAAAAGGAAGAGTATGTATGTCTTCATGCTCATATTGTAGTACAAGTCCTAGAAATGCTTAAAAATAAGCCGTTAGACACGCATATCCGCCTCGTCTAAATAAACAAATCCCTCTTTTGCTTTTGCCAATTGTACGGCGGTTAACAATTCGTTTTTAATAGCACCAGCATTTATTCTAAAGTACACGAAATCGTGTACTTAAACTTTTGGTCAGATAGGCTTTGACATAATCGAATAAATCACCAAGTTTGTCGCGTTCTGTAATTGGAATATAGGGACGAAAATCTGTTATAAACTCCTCTTTGGTGAAATCATTCAACCTTTCTACTAGTTTCTTTGAATCAAAGACTTCATTGTAGTAACTTAGCTTTTTTGAAATTAACTTTTCATCTAAAATTGCTCCATTTTCCTGCAATATCCAAAGATCATAAAGATCTCTATGTTTTCAAATGAGGGAAAAAACTTCTGAAGAATTTTCTCAAACGAAACAGAAGAAGGCACCTAAAGAAATTGCGTAACCTCAAAATCGGATGCCTGCGTTTTTGCAACATAATACTTACCTCTTTCAAGTTGTGTAAGTATATTTCCATTAACTAATCTCTTTACTATATCCTCTAGAGTACATTTTTGACTCTGTATTAATTAACGCACCTAAATCCTTTGATGTTAAAAAACTTTCTTTTAGACTGGCTGATTATATTTAAGATCTCAATGGATGTCATAAACCACATACACTACGTGGTATGCGGTACCGTATCATTAGGAGGTGGTTGGAACCAAAGTTTTCTGAAAGAAAACTCTTGGGGTGACTGAATTACCATTCAGACAAACCAACAAAATGCAAAGCATTTTGCTTGGGGTGACTGAAGGGACTTGAACCCTCAACCCCCGCCTTCACAGGGCGGTGCTCTAACCAATTGAGCTACAATCACCATATTAAGTTTGCAAGAAAGCCAAACCAAACAGCCAACTAAGGCTATTTTTCAAAGGCAATTATAACATCTTAATTTAAAAACCGCCTAGTCCAAACCGAAAACTTCTCAAATCTATCCCATGGGTTAAACAAATTTCCTTCAAAACCAACCCCTTCCACTCTTTGCGACACAAAATAATTCAAAAACGGATGATAAAGAAAAATTGCGGGGACATGCTCCATTATATTTGCCTGAAAATCATCATAATGTACTGCCCGTTCTTCATCATCCAAAATCTTTCGACCCTCTTCCAAGGCTCTATCTGCCCGTACCTGATCAAAGCCTGTTATATTTAGCCCAGGAAATTCCACTTGGGAAGAATGCCAGTTCACATATCGATCGGGATCGCGTCCTATTTGTTGCCCATACAACAAAATCTCAAAATTCCTTGAAGGCACAATGGACTCTCTAATCCCATCTGGATCCATTGGCAAAACAATAACTCTTAATCCAAGCTTTTCTTCCCAAATTTTAGCAATTTCATTAGCCAAAGCCTTTTGGTGCCTTACATCTGGGACAATAATGCTCACTCCTTCATTCAAAAATTCTGGGACAAAAGAGGGATTATACAAGTCATATTTTAGCTTCTCATTTGTAAACGAGCTAAAACTAATAGCACCTTGCGTTGAAATCCCTAAATTTTCCGACAAAATTCCCACTGGCAAAACCTCTGCCAATTTTTGTCTAAAGTCATCACCTTCAAACTTTGGATTATCCAAATTAAACATTAAAGAGTAATACACGCTTGTTTGAGGCGCTTGCAACAAAGAAAAACCTTCCAGCTGAGTTGCATAAGACAAAACAAAGGAATCAATTTCCCCAAGTTTTGCAGCAACTAAAAGCTCCTCCTCATTGGAATAATAACGAAAAACCAATTTCTCAAAACCTGCCTTTTTATCTTTATTTTGCAGAACAATTTGCTTAACTGCAGGGCCATCCCTTCGCACCGAGACCACTTGAAAATCACCATTAGAAATTGGCATTAAAGGATTTTGAGTCTCTTCCGCATTAACAGGCATTATTCCAAGGGTCAAAAGGCTTAAAAATGGAGAAAATCTATTTGGCAAAATGTAACGAACTGTGTAGGTATCAATTTTATCTGTAGCCACATCCGAAAATTCTGGCAACTTGAAAGCCGTGTAGATTAAATCATCCGAAGTGATTTCCGCGCCATGTGCCCAATACTGATTTGGCTTTAATGTAACAGTATAAGCTAAACCGTCTTTGGAAATTTCCCACTTTTCTGCTAAATCTGGGATAAGGTCGCCATTTGGGTCGTATTTAAATAAACCCCTGTAGATAAGGTGAGAAATGGTTTTGTCCGTTTGAGATTCCGCTTGGCTAGGGAAAAAGGATTGAGGTTGGCCTGTCACCCCTTCGGTGTGGGTGGTGGAAGGAAAAGTAGAAATAATAAAGGCACTTATGTAAAATATGGTTAGTCTAAGTAGGTTTTGCATTAAATTCCTTTGTAACAAGACTATTTTACCAAAGTTAAGGGGTTTATGATAAAATGTCTTGGCTTTTGAGTCTGTAGAGCTACCGCCCCATCGAATTAACGGGGCCCCATCGTCTAACGGTTAGGACACCAGGTTTTCAACCTGGTAACCGGGGTTCGACTCCCCGTGGGGTCACCATATTGAACAAACTCACCATCTGCTATACTTAAAATATGAACCATGAAGAAACAAAATACGCATACTTCTCCATGGAAGTAGGCCTTACTGCCAAAATTCCCACCTACTCAGGCGGACTTGGAATCCTTGCAGGAGACACATTAAAAACAGCGGCTGACAGCGGATTCCCTATGATTGGAGTTACACTTTTAGCCAAAAACGGCTACTTTTTCCAAGATATTGACGACCATCAACAAGTAGAAAGCCCCATGTCTTGGAGTGTTGACGACTTTTTGACTCCCCTCACAGAAAAAGTAAAAGTAACAATTAAAGGAGAGGAAGTTATTGTTGGCGCATGGAAATACGAAATTAAAGGCGTCCATAATGACATTGTTCCTGTAATCTTTTTGCATACTGATTTTGAAGAGAATTCTCCCGAGATGCGTACACTTTCCAATGATTTATATGGGGACGGCCCAGAATATAGACTAGGTCAAGAAATAATTTTGGGAATTGGTGGCGTTAGAATGCTAAAAGAACTAGGCTTTCCAAATTTACTAAAATATCACCTAAATGAGGGTCATTCTGCGTTTTTGTCACTGGAATTAAGCCAAAAAATTAAGGAAACAGAAAAGGTTAAAGAAATGTGCATTTTTACAACACATACTCCAGTTCCCGCAGGACATGACAAATTTTCCATTAGTTTAGTAGAGGATATGCTGGAACCAGAACTCTTTGCAATTCTTCCACGAGAATTTCATGATGAGAAAACCTTAAATATGACCTCTCTTGCTCTTTACTACAGCGGTTATATTAATGGAGTCTCCCAAAAACATACCGAAGTTTCCAAGACCATGTTTCCAAATTATCCCATCCACTCAATTACAAATGGCGTGCATGCACCTACATGGGTAAGCCCTTCATTTGCGGCACTTTTTGACAAGTATATTCATCACTGGAGAGAAGACCCGTATTCATTAAGATATGTTTCTAATATTAGCTTAAGTGAACTTTGGGAAGCTCATGTTGCTGCAAAAAGGAGAATTATTGATTATACAAACGCGCATACAAACGCAGGAATGGATTATGACTTTTTTACAATGGGATGGGCGAGGAGATTTACCGCTTATAAAAGACCAGACTTTTTGTTTGCTGATGTAGAACGCCTGAAGACCATTGCGGAACTTGTGGGACCGATTCAAATTATTTTTGGGGGCAAGGCTCATCCAAAAGATACAGAGGGAAAAGAGCTGATTACAAAAATTTTAGAAATGGGAAATACAATTGATGGGAAGATTAAAATGGCATATTTAGAAAATTATGACATGTATTTAGGCGGGCTTATCACCGCTGGAGTGGATGTGTGGCTAAATACTCCCGAGCCTCCTCATGAGGCTTCAGGGACCAGCGGAATGAAATGCGCTTTAAATGGAGTTCCCCATCTAAGCGTACGCGATGGGTGGTGGGAAGAAGGCTGTATAGAAGGAGAAACAGGCTGGTCCTTCCCTACTCCAGATGATTTATACGACTTGCTGGAGAAAGAGGTTATTCCAATGTTTTATAAAAAACCTGATGCATGGCGAAATTTAATGAGGAAAACCATTATGCTAAATGGGTCATTTTTCAATTCCACACGGATGTTGCATGAATATAAGCATAGAGCATATGATGCATAGCAAAAGAAATCTTTGACATCAAAATAGGAGGAGGAGAAATGAGGGTTTTAATCTACTGCCCAAATGTTGAAACAGGAAGAGAAATTGCGCAACTTATTCCATTTATGAAGGGCAAGGGGGATATTGTGGACATGTACAGAACCCTAGAGAAAACTTGCCGTGCATATTCAAGGGGAAAATATGGTTTCGTTGTTCTACCCGATACTCCTCAAACTTCTGGGTGGCTTCATTGTATTAGGAGCCAAGGACAACGAGTCGTAATCTTAAATGGAAATGTGGGAAATACGTTTTCCAAGGTTTTTAAATAACCAAAAAAGCTAAGTGCCTAAACACTTAGCTTTCGTTTTGGATAAACTAAAAGTTGCCTACTTCTTCAACACATACTAAAGCCACAGATATAACACTTACAACAACCCTCCTCTAAAACCAAAGAAGTGTTTCCACATTCGGGGCAAACATCAGCATGAGAAAAGACAGAAACTTCAGGCTTTTCTTCTTCCACTATATTTGCGCCATTAGCTCTAACTGTTATGCCATACTCATCGGCTAAAACCTTGGCAACGGCATCAGGAACGGAACTCACCCGATTTTTGCCAAAACCAACGCTTCTGGCTCCTCCAATTCCTATTAATTGCACAATAATCTCCTTTACTGTCTTTGTTGGGTCTTTAGAAAGCCTTAACCATCCCGAAATTAGCCTTCCCAAAGCCTCGGACAAAGCGGCCACATCAGATCCAGCTTTT
>CAZHSR010000012.1:0-19600 GCA_964535155.1 uncultured Candidatus Saccharibacteria bacterium | reverse complement strand
AGCGTTATTGAAATGATAGTAATCCCTGGGGGAAGCGATGATTTTGAAGTCTTTGTAGTAGCAGAAAATGGATACGGTAAAAAGACCGATTTAAGTGAATATAGAGTGCAAAATAGGGGAGGATCAGGTTTATTAACTTATAGTGTCGGCGACAAAACTGGAGGTTTGGTATGCGGGAGACTTGAACCTAAAAAGGAAGAGGAAAAAGCACAAGATGTTTTGTTGGCCACTACAAGTGGAAAGGTGATAAGAATTGAGGCTAAGGGGATTCCTAATTTATCTCGAAGTACTAAGGGGGTACATTTAATAAGGATGTCTGGGGGAGATAAGGTAAGTTCGGTGGCGTTTTTGAGTTAAATTCTCTTCTTTTGATTGTTTGCTGTGAGCACATCTTTTTCTTCATCACGACTCCCTTCGGTCGTAATGATTCAGAAAAAGACATGCTCATAACCAAAAAAGAGGAGAATTTACAAAAAGTTATTAAATGAAGAACAACTTGCTTATTCATGAAAAAATCTCCTGGGAAAAAGGAATAAATCTAATAGCTGGAGTTGATGAGGCGGGAAGGGGACCTCTGGCGGGACCTATTGTAATTTCTGCGGTTATATTAAAAAAAGAGGACTTGGTTTTACTGGAAGATGAAGTTGCAGAGGAAAAAGTTTCATGCTTTGACACTTCCAGAAATAACGACCTCTCATCAAAAAGTGAGAAAAATTTATATCACCTCATAAACGATTCCAAAAAAATAACAGAAAAAAGACGAGAAATTATGTACGAATTTATTGTTACCAAAGCAATTAGCTATTCAATTGTGGAAATTTCGGTTGAAGATATTGATTCAAAGGGAATTGGATGGGCAAATTCTGAAGGATTTTCATTGGCAATTGAATCTTTGCAAATAAAACCTGAATTTACTTTAACAGACCATTTTCCCATAATGAGAATACCTTCAGAAGAGCAAAAGAACATTTCCAAAGGGGACACAGTAAGCATAAATATTGCGGCAGCTTCCATATTAGCTAAAGTACACAGAGACAGGATTATGAAAAAGGTAAGTGAGGAATTCCCAGAATATGGGTTTGAGAAACATAAGGGATATGGCACAAAAGCTCATATAGAAGCAATTTGTAAACATGGACCGTGCACAATTCATAGAAAAAGTTTTGAACCTATTAAGTCAATGTCATGGTAAAATTTCCTTGTGAAAAAAACATACTCACAATTTCAAAGTCTCCCATCAGCACTTTCATTTGACGATGTTTTGCTAGTCCCGCAATATTCTGAGATAAATTCAAGGTCTGAGGTGGATTTGAGTACAAAGTTATCACCAAATTTAACTCTAGGGATACCTTTGATTTCGACAAATATGTCCACAGTCACAGGAGTGGATATGGCAATTAAAATGGCACAACTTGGGGGGATGGGAATTTTGCCTAGATTTGAAACTATTGAGGCACAAGCAGAAAAAGTGGCACAGGTGAATTCTAAAGTTTCAGTTGTGGCTGCTTCGATTGGGATAAAGGAAGAAATGAAAAGAGCAGAAGCTTTGGTTAATGCTGGAGCAAATGTAATAAACATTGATGTTGCACATGGTCACATGAAGCAAAATATAGACTTTATTAAAAGCGTAAGAGCTCATTTTGGGGACAAAATTACCATTATTGGAGGTATTGCTGCTACAAGGGAATGTGCACAAGATTTATACAAAGCTGGTGCAGATTGCGTCTTTATAGGAATTGGAGGAGGGTCCATATGCACCACCAGAATTCAAACAGGATGTGGATTACCTACTTTTGATTCTGTTATAAGAGTAGGGGAAGTGGCAAGAAAAATGGGAAAGTCTTGCATTGCTGGGGCAGGGATTAGAAACTCTGGGGACATAGTAAAAGCCTTAGCAGCGGGAGCTTCTGCTATTGCGGGGGGAAACATTTTTGCGGGAACAGATGAAGCTCCAGGAGAGTTAATCGAAATTAATGGCAAAAAATACAAAAGATATGAAGGATCTACTAGCCAGGAGGAGAAAAAGCGTCATTTAGAAACTAACCCTGAAGGAAAATCAAATACTTATGTACAGCATATTGAAGGCGTCGCGGGTCTAATTGAGTACAAAGGTGCTGTTGAAGATGTAGTTACAGGACTGCTGGCAGGAGTAAAATCTGGTTTTAGTTATTGTGGGGCTAAAAGTATAAAAGAGCTCTGGAATAATTCACAATTTGTAAAAATAACATCGGAAGGCGCAATAGAAGGCGGGGCGCATGATCTGGTGCTGTCGAAATAGGGTAGAGTAGGGGAGTTTCCTTTTTGAAGACCTATTCCTCCGAAGAGACAACATCCTTATGAAACTTTTCATGCACTTCTTTGAGGCGTTTATCTGTAATATGAGTATAAATTTGGGTTGTAGATACATCCGAATGTCCTAATAATTCCTGTACTGAACGCAAATCTGCACCTTCCGAAAGTAAATCCGTTGCAAATGTGTGCCTTAAAGTATGTGGAGTTGCATCAACAGCGAGTCCCGACCTTTTAACATATTTTTTAACCATTCTTTGGATACTCCTTGCAGTTAAGCGAAGGGATTCGCCATCAACATCGTTTTCTTCCATACTTTTACCGGAGTATCTAATGAATAAAGGCTTAAACTCATCCCGACGAGTAGATAAATAACGACGTATCCAGTTTTTAGCGGAATCGCTTAAGTAGACAATTCTGGCTTTTCCACCTTTACCAACAACAGTGAATTCACCAGATTTAAGGTTAATATCTTCTAAATTAAGGGCAACTAACTCGCTAACACGCAATCCAGTGCTAAATAGAGTTTCTAAAATGGCTCTATCACGGACTCCGGAAAGCTTATTTAAGTCTTGAACGGAGAAGAGGTTCTCAAGTTGGTCATCATTTAGCACATTTGGCACACGATCTGCCTCTTTGCCTAAAATGATTCTATCTGGGGGGACTACATTTAGGCCTACTTCCACGATTAAATACTTTAAAAAGGCTCTTATAGCAACCATAAAAGTCTTTTGTGTAGACTTTTTGTACCCATCTACCGATTTTGAGCTTTTACGGCGGTTTAAATTGACTCTATATTTGTGAATGAGTTCTGAGTCTATATCTGAGGGAAAAATTTGATCTTTGTTTAAGTATGTCTTAATCCAGGTGAAAAAATCCATTAGGTAAAAATCGTACATTTTTACTGTACTTTGAGCTAAATTTTTTTCTATCTCGCAATATTCAAGATAATCGGTTAAGAGGCGGTTAAGACTGTTAGAAGGCTTTTTCTTTGAGGTATCCATAGTCATGTTTTAAATAAAAACGCCTTAGAATTGATTCTAGGGGCATGTTTTAAGGGCATTTTTAGTGCCTAAAAGTATTATAGCATTTACTAAAATTTACAGGGATTATCCTTGGGGCACATGCGGTAAATGTTGTAATAAAGGAGTAAGAGGCAAAATGCCGAAGGATAATCCTTTGGTGAAGTAGGGGAATGAGCCGTAATGATAAGAAGAAGTATGAAATTAGTCAAGGATAATCCTTGGCGATATTCTGGTTCTGTTCTTTAATGAAAATCAAAACCAAAGGATAGAGCAAGGATTATCCTTTGGGATGTCGTATAATGTATGTTTAACGACATCAAGGATGAGATTTACCCTTTAATGATTAAAAAACTAAATAGGGAGACACAAATACATAGGGAAGAGTACTGAAGCGCAATGATACCTAATTAGTCAAGTATGTCTTCATATTAAATAAATCTTTATTCTTCAATTCATTTAGATAAATTAATTTACTCCATTAATTAGGATTACAGCATTTATATTGCATAATACTTATCCACAACAGACTGGATACAAAATTTACGCATTATTTGAAATATATGACAACTCTACCAGAGGAAAGTATGACAATCTCCCCTACCCCACTTTATATGACAAGTCTACATTTTTAGCAAACTATGCTATAGGATGATAAACTATGGGGTAACTATGAACTCTTACTTCCCCACTCCACAAACTCTTTCAAAAACCCCTAAAATGTAACTAGGGTCTAAAAACAAGAATTAACATTAAAAATGTTAAAAAAATTGTTCCGTAAATATACAAGAAACTTTTATTTAGCTTATTTTTTACATAACCATCCAGATAATTCAACCCAAACAGTAAAACCGATGCGGAAAATAAACCCCGTAAAAACGCTTCAGTAGGAATAAAAGACACGGAAAATCCTGCGACCACAACCAAAAACACGCAAAACAAACAATTCATAACCTTTTCAAAAATTCCAGTCTTCCTAATCCTTTTGTCAAAACTTAAACTCCACAAGTAATAGCCAGTAAAAATAAAAGTCACTATACCTGCCAATAAATTCTGATAAATTGGGCCTTGATCAAATTTATAAATCCCCACATAAACCGGGATAGACACTATTACAAGCAGAATCTGACTCCAAGTAACTGCCACTCTGTACAACGGAAAAACATCTTCTCGCTCATCAACCACAAGCAAAATATTATTTACCAAGCTAATTAAATAAAACAACCCTGCTACAACAACTAAACTAAAAGTTCTAAACATAGGACTAAAATTTGGAAAGTGATACAAAGCCAAGTAAGTTCCAAAGCTCAAACTCAAAGGCAACAAGGAAACAATTAATCCACGGTACTTCCCTTTTGAGAAAGACAAAGATGAATACTGCGTTAAATAGGAGCCTAGTAAAGTAACAAAAAATATTAACAGACCAGTTCGAAAAGAGGCTTGATTATATAATTCTGAATCAAAACCGACACTCTCCGCAGATACTAAAAATAGGAAAAACATGATAAATGAGTACAAGATATACCCATTCTTCTTATCTTTAAGCTTATCCTTAAGCTTTTGAATGATTTGCATAGACTTCCACTACATCGTCATGAGCTTCTAATGTTTCTATTAACTCTACAATTTTACTATACTGATCTTCATCCAAAGGAACCAAAAAAGAAGGAACATTTTGTTTATCAAAAATATAAGAAGCCGACCCCAAAGTCCCCATAGAACCACCAAATCTTTCCAAAATATTTCTTACCTCAGCTACTGTTCTGTTTCTATTATCAGTAAGGGTTTTAATAACTATTGCAACGCCAAAAGCGCCATAGCCCTCGTACACTATTTCCGTAATGTCGGCGCCATCTTGTAATTCGCCAGTCCCCTTTTTAATTGCTTTCTCAATAGTATCTTTGGGCATATTTACACTTTTAGCTTTTTCCACCAACAAAGCCAAGGAAGGATTCATGCTAGGATCTCCCCCTCCATTTCTAGCAGCTATATTTATTTGCTTGGATAATTTAGAAAAGGTGGTACTTTTTCTCGCGTCAGTAATCCCCTTTTGATGTTTAATTTTTGACCATTTATTGTGTCCGCTCATAACAGATAGATTTTACCAAATTTCAGAGGTTAAGTCCCTTTGCTTTTACTTTAACCCCTTCATAGAAAGGCTAATTCTCCCATTTTCCTCAATATCCAAGATTTTAACTTTAACCTTATCCCCTACTGAAACCACATCTTCAGGCTTTTTCACGTATGTATCAGACATTTCACTAATATGTACCAAACCTTTTGTCCCTGGTTTTAGCTCTACAAATGCGCCAAAGCCTGCTAGATCCTTTACCACTCCCTCATATACCTCTCCGACAGTAAAAGCACTTATATCTTGAAGGGATATTTCTCCCTGACTTTTTTCAGCCAGATTCTCGTTAGTCACCACGCCATTAGCATCCTTATTTGCCACTTGAGCCACAGGTCCTCCAGTTTCTGCTATGGCCTTCCCCTTATCGAATTGGGCCTCAGTCCAAGAATTTATTTCTTCCTTAACTGTAGCCACAGGAACACCATATTTCTCACGGCTCTTTAACAGGACAGCCTCCTTGTTATTAGACTTTGGCACAATTTCGGAGCCAATCTCCCAAGGCACCAAAATCCTTGCTGAAAAAGGCATAGAGGTCATTCCATCTATCATTAATTTTACATATATATGAAACCGCTCCATCGAAATGAGGTCCTGCTTATCAAAAAAGGGCTCAAACTCATTTGACATCATAAGAGCATCGGGAGCCCCCAAAGAAAAGGAAGCAATAGTACCCACATTTCCCAAAACCGCTTTCAAAAGCTCTTCTGGAAGTTGCGCAGTATACTGATGTGTTAAATACAGTCCAAGCTTATACTTCCTAGATTCAGACAAAATGGACTCAAAACTTCCTGTTGCAAAGTTTTGAAATTCATCAACATACAAGTAAAAAGGCCTCCTTTGCTCTGAAGGTATCTTTGCTCTTTGCAAAGCCATAAATTGTATTCTAGAAACCAGCAATGCCCCCAATAAATTAGCATTATCCTCCCCTATTTTTCCTTTAGACAAATTCAATAACAAAATTTTTCCAGAGTTCATGATATCCCAAATGTCAACAGTTGACTTCTTTTGCCCTAGTATATTTCTAACAGTGGAAGAGGCTAAAAATCTATTAACTTTATTTTGAATAGGCGCAATTGCTTCTGTTACCAACTTAGTATTCCCCTTCATAGCCTTATATTCTGTATCCCAAAATTTCTTAACCAAAGGATCCTCAACAAAATGTAAAACATAATTTAAGTAATTTTGATCTTCCAAAAGCCTAGTTATACCAAGCATTGTCGAATCGGGAGCATCTAACAGAGTCAGCAATGCATAATTTAGCAAATATTCCAATCTAGGACCCCAAGAATAATCAAAATGGTGTTTAATTGCCGCCACCAAAGCAGAAGCCATTAAGTTCTTTTGATCTGGGTCATCAAGCTCTAGCAAATTTATACCCACAGGATTAGAAACGTCGGAAGGATCAACAATAACAACATCATCCATGCGATGATCTGGAATTCTTTCCAACAAATGGTCAATAGTTTCTCCATGAGGGTCCAAAACCCCAACCCCATAACCATTTGCAATATCTTGGCTTGCCATAGTTTCCAAAAGCGTAGATTTTCCTGTACCAGACTTCCCTATTAAGTACATATGTCGCAATCTGTCATCTCCATTTTTTAAACCAAATCTAATAGTTTTATCTCTATAAATAGTTTCGCCAATAAAAGTGCAGTCAGTTGTAGGAAGTTCTGCGGGAGGTTCGGCTTTTTTAGAATAAACCCAAGCAGACATATTTGGAGTAGAAATTGCAGCGGAAGGTAAGTGGAAAACTGCAGCTAATTCCTCGGTGTTAAGCGTAAAAGACTTGGATTCATCCAAAACTCTGGCACAAAAATTACTCAATTCTTTATCTTTTCCTGCTGCTTGGTCTTTTATAATTAATCCGTTTGTGGTGGCGGTATAAAATTGCTTCATAGAAGCTATTACAGACCGCATATTGCTTTCTGCAACAACAAGGTCTTCGGAAGTGGATAAAACTCTAATTTGAACTTGATAACCTAACTTGGAAAGCTTATTCTCAATGGATTTAAGCTCTAGGTCTTGAGTTGGAGAAAGTCTTACTGCTGGAGGGGCAGAAGGCGCCTTGGAATAATTTACCTCTTCTGATTTTCTAAAAAAGCTAGTAGCTACATCAATCATTAAAGCGCCTATTTCCGAGAGAAAATTACCCAATATAGACTTGACCTCATCAGATGCACTAAATCTCTTTGTAGAAACCCCATCCCTAACTGCCTTGGCATAATTATATCCAGGAGCCTGCCAATTATCGGGACGAGGTTTTGCCACAATCTGAATGCCAATTAACTCATCGGGTTTTGCATGAGATAAAACAGATGTAATCCCCGACAAAGGGTCTACTTCCAAGTCTCTAAAAGATTTTAAAGGGAAAAAGTCTTCTTTAGAAAGGCCTAGACTTACAAGATCATAACTCTTAACCGAAGAGAGGGTCTCACAATAGTCAGGTGCTTCCCTAATTAAAGATCTGGGATATTGAGCATAAATCTGGCTTTCAACAAACCTTCCAATTCTTTTTGGGACTGCTACATAAAAGTGAATACCACCTTCTCCATGGGAAACAATTTCAAAAGCAAAGTACTCCTGAGCAGTACCATCCTCTCGCAATAAACCATGTAAAGAAGCAAACATGTTTTCTGCAAGTAATGAGGAAGCTTGTGGAGAATGCCCTTCTTCATCATCCACGCGAGGGACTTTTATCTCCAACACTTGCAACTCTTCCATTACAGAAAAGCCTAAAGAAGAGCCTTTTTTCAGGCGTTTAGCGACAAAAATAAAGGTTATGCCTAAACCAAAAATTAACGGTCCAAAAACGGCGTAACTATACATAATGGTTGGAGATGGGTTTGCGCAACTAACAAATACTTAATCTATTATTTAGAAATTTTCCAAAAAGTCAAGGCCTAGGACTAAAGTTATATCTGCCCTGTCAATAGAAGAGTCAGATAAAGGAGATTCAGACTTTGAATATATTTTAGAAACATTAAAGAACTTGGATAGGTATTTGGATGCGACACTTTCGGGGTCACTTGTAATGAGTACAGTCTTTTCAATTACTTCAGACGCGTTCTCCACCGAAATTACATGGCCTCCCACATTTTTCACTACTCTACTTCCAAAAGTGGCAACTCCAGGAGTTTTTGTGGCATTTAAAATGGAAATAGAAAGCTCCTGCGAGGCTACCTCGGAATTAAAGTTTAGCTCTCTTAATGAGTTATCTAAGGCTTGTTGGGAAGAAAAGGTTACTTCCTTTAGGTTTTTTGTATCCACAGATCGCAAAGAATTGTAGTGGGATAAAAACTCAGAGAAGGTGAAATTTGTTCGCAGGGAATTGGAGAGCAATTTTATATTGTTCTTATCAAAAAAACTAAAAGGATCCCCTCTTACTAATAAACTTTGGGCATATTCTGACATATCTGGAGTTACAACTATCCATTTGTTTATTGAATGGGCGGTTAAGGACGCCAGAGCGGATTCAACATAAGTCATTCCGCTAGAGAGACACTCATCAGAGCAAGACTCGTCTTCCTGGGAAGAATTAAGCATTCCCAAAGCTAAAACAGAGGAAAAACTTTCGTCGCCATATTTTCCTGGCATGTCAAAATCTGTCTCTACAGGAATATTTAGGACAAAACTTCCAGTGGAATTTGGTTTAACATATAAAATTTTTATATCTTGAACTTTTGCTGGGGTTGATTCTAAAGCACCATCCAATGTGAGTAGAGCTACAGAATAAGCGGAAGAATTAAAGCTTGAAGAATCCTGAGAGTCCGCAAATATACAAGATTTACTAAAGTTTTTAAAAAATGAGTAAAAGCTTAGGAATGCTAGAGAAAAAATAGAGAGTCCTGCTAACAAAAAATACCTTTTGTAATCGTGTTTCTTTGTGTTTTTTTGACTCTTGGGAGAGGCAGAGACTCTAGGCATTAAATTTATTGTACCAAAAGTACAGGAAAATCAACAACTAAAAATCTGGGTTATTAAAGGGATTTCTCAAATTCAGAGGGAATTTTTACCTCAAAAGTCACTTTCTCCCCATTGGAAGGATGACTAAATGTAATCGTGCTGGCGTGAAGCATTAATCTACCAAAATTCACGGCATCTTTTTCTTGAAAGCTTTGAGGAGAATATAAAACATCCCCCACTATTGGATGATTAATAGCA
Organism: uncultured Candidatus Saccharibacteria bacterium; assembly: GCA_964535155.1. Classification (GTDB taxonomy): domain Bacteria; phylum Patescibacteriota; class WWE3; order UBA101185; family UBA10185; genus JAGPFW01. Next base: position 9,994 of record CAZHSR010000012.1, on the reverse strand, counting down.
GAAAGATGAACACGAATTTGATGCGTTCTACCAGTTTTTGGTTCCACAGAGACCAAAGAATAATCCAAAGAGTTTTTTTGCATCTTCACAATTGTGTGGGCTTCCTTCCCTTCGGCTAGGACTGCGTATCTAAAGCGATTCTTGGGATTTCTCCCAATAGGTGCATCTATATCAATTATTGGGTCATTGATTTTACCGTGTACTAAAGCGCTGTAAGTCTTTTGCACTTCCCTATTTTTAAACTGGCTCATTAAATTTTGAAGGGATTCTGGTGTCTTTGCCGCCAAAATCACACCCGAAGTATCCTTGTCCAATCTATGTGCCATCCCAGACCGAAGTAAAAATACATCTTGGGGATCATTACTTAAAGAAGAAATCTCTTCGGAAGGAGCGGGAATATCAAGATATTCAATTAAGAAATCTTGTAAAGTTGGCTCTTTTGTAGTATTAGAACGATTAACAATTAATCCAAAAGGTTTATTTAAAACCAAGATAGCATCGTCTTCATGAATTATTTCTATTTTGTCCTGTAAATTAGTCATATTTTTTCATCCTTTTTCGTAATGGGATACTTCATTATATACAGTGTACTCAATAAGAGCAAACCTCCTGTTACAAAGAGGTCGGCAAGATTAAAGGAAAAGAGTCCAAAAAAAGGGAATGGATCTGCCACACATCCATGGAGATGGCGATTAAACAAGTTATATCCCCCACCTAAAATCAAAAGGCTCAATCCAAAAAGAGTCACAACCAGGCTTTTTTGCCAAATATGAGATTTATAGAAAACAAACAAAAAAAGGGCAAAAAATATACTCAAAGAGGCTAAATACGTCTCAAAATTTATAAACGAGTCAAAAGGATAGGAGCAGTTGTAGACCATGAAGCTTATTCTTCTTTACGAGCACAGTCAGAGCAAAGAGTGGCTTCTGGGTAAGCTTCCAATCTAGCGGCATCTATAGGAGCACCACATTTTTCACACATTCCATACTCCCCTTTTTCCATTTTTCCTAAAGCTCTTTTAACACCATCACTAACTTTTCCAAGGACTCCCTTTTGAGCATCAACCACAGTCTTAAAATTATCTTCAAGATGAGCCTCATCAATTTCATCAGCATTCCCTTCGGTACGGCCTGCCTGCAAATAAGGATCTTCTGCATCCAACAATTTTTGTTGACTAGCTACCCTTTTATTCTTTTTTAATAAACCATCTTTTAACTTGGAGAAAATGTCTGCAGGTAAATTTCTTTTTGATTTCATATTTTTCCTTAACCTAAAAATTAATGTTAACAAACCAATTGTAACTAGAGTTGAATTAAATATCAATCCTCCCGAACCAAAGTTTGTGGAAATTTCCTTTAGTAGCACAACTAAATTTAAAAAAACCATAAAAGTTAGGCCTGACAAAATCTTTCCCAGGCGTAAAAAGGAAAAAATTATGTAGAAAAGGAAAAGTATTAGAGCAGGTATATATAAGACAGCATCTCCCACCAAAAGACGCATGCCTGCAAGAAAAATGCTTCCTCCTAATGATAAAGCCAAAGCATAAATGTCAAAAATTCTAAAAAGTGACCACTTATAAGCAAAGGAAAGTGCAAAAGCACCTGCTATAAAACCTAAAATAAAACCTTCTATGTTAAAACCAGCCCTCCAAAAGTAAAAGACATGTTGCAAAAAAGGTCCAAATAGAAACCGTGCCTCTACAGCATAAAAAATTCTGGAAAATAAAAGCGCGACAAAAATGGACAAAATGTAGTTGTCAAAAAGCTTTTCTTCCGAGAAACCGTCCTTTCTTCCCTCTCGCCAAACCGCATACAAAGAAGAAACCCCTGCCAAAATGGTAAAAACTAGGACATAATGATTTTTTATGTCAAATGATGAAATTTGATTTAAAAAATTGGAAAAGAATTGCATATTTTAATGATAACAAAGTGAAGTCAAAAGATTAAGCAAAATTCCCACTTATAAAGGGCAAAATTAAGCTTAATTACACTATTTAAGCCTTGGAAATGTACTCCCCTGTTCTTGTATCAATCTTAACTTTGTCGCCAATAGACATAAACGAAGGGACTTTTGCCGTAAACTTCCCATCCAATTCCGCGTCCTTGTAAACATTGCTAACAGTATTTCCTTTAAAGCCGGGTTCCGTATAAGTGACTTCAAAAACCAAACTATTAGGAAGCTCAACAGAAACTGGGTCGCCCTCGTAATACATGACTTGAACAGTTTCTCCGTCTTTTAAGTATTTGGCCTGATCTCCAAGGATTTCGGGTGAAATTTCAAATTGGTCGTAAGTTTGGGGATCCATAAAAAAATACCCATTGGATTCGTATAAAAACTGCGCGTTTTTTCTTTCCACTTGGGCATCTTCCACATGAACTCCACCTAAGTAGCTAAATTCTCGGACTTCTCCTGTAATAAGGTTTCTGGTTTTAACTTTTACAGAAGCGCCAGATCTGGCGGATTTTATGTGGGCGTATTTTTCCACCTTCCATGGATGATTATTTTCTTTAAAGATTGTTCCTACTTTTAAATCTGTTGCTATCATGGGGTGTATTGTATCACTTTTCTACCTAAGGTCACATGCCAAAATAACTTTGGGGTCATCAATGTATTTATTAGAGACCACATAAGAGCCACTTAACTTTAAATCCTCGGAGATTCTTTCCACTCGAGAAACATCACTACTTGAAGCCATTTCCTTTACTTCTAAAGCTACTTCCCCATTTACAATAAAGTCAATTTCGGAGTAACTCTTTTTGTCAAAGTATGACAATTTTTCACCAGAAGCTCTTAAAACTTGAAAAACTGCATTTTCTAATAAACTCCCAACGGAAGGCTTGCCTAAAAAGTTTGCAAGACCAGAATCACAAAAATACAGCTTTTTACCACCTGCAGAGGCACGATCAAAACTTCTTGAAAACCTAGGAAGCATGCTTATAAAATAAGTTTGTTCTAAAAAAGATAAGTAAGAATATATGGTCTCTCTGGAAACGCCTAATTCGGAAGATATTTTTGTAATATCAATTTTTGATCCCATTCTGGAAGGAAGAAGCAGAATTAACTCCCTTAATTTGGATAAGTCCTTAAAATCGGATAAATTTTTAATATCAATTTCAAAGTAGGACCTAAAAACCCCTTCTAATAAAGATTCTTTTCTGGCGTAATCTGGTTCTAAAACAACTCCAGGGAATCCTCCAAAGTTAATGTACTCCTCATAAAGGGGCAAAATTCTTGTATGTGAAATTGCATTCTTTCTTTTTGCCATAATCTGATATTTTTCATTGTCAGTGCTGGTTTTTTCTATCTCTATGACTTCTTTAAAAGGAAAGTCCTTAAAGACTAAAAATTCAGCAAAAGTAAGTGGAAAAATCTCATATATCAATTTTCTACCAGCCAAGGATTCAGAAAACAAGTTTTTTAAATAATAACTACTAGAGCCTGTAAGAAAAAATTTTATTTGGTAATGATCATACAAGTATTTAACTACTTGAGGAATTTCTGGCATATTTTGAATTTCATCAAGGAAAACATAGGCATTTTTTTCACTTTTTAAACCTGAAAGGAGCAAATTTGAGACCACTTGGTTATAATCCTTTTCTTCAAATAACTTTCTTTCCAAAGGGTTTCCCAAATCTAGGAAAATTTTATTTTCTGAATCAACAGAATTCATGAGACCTTTAAGCAAAGTTGTTTTACCTACTTGACGCATGCCTGTAAGTACAATGATTTCTTTGGTGTCTATTTCTTTTAAAAGTGTAGGGAAGATTTGTCTATGTTTAAACATAATGGAATTTTAGCAATTACTAGCATTTTGTCAACTGGTAACCGACAAAAAGCTAGTATTTTGTCGGTTCATAACCGACATTTTTCTGGTTGGGGCTGTATTTGCTTATATAAAAAGCTTTTTTTTGGTGGGCAAGGAGGGACTTGAACCCTCACGAGACTAAGTCTCATTGGTTTTTGAGACCAACGCGTATACCATTCCGCCACTTGCCCTTGAAAAGCATTTTTGACCTCCTAAAGTTCTCAAGAATCTTAACTAGTACTTGGAAACCTCAATGGAAGGAATTTTATCATATTTAACAGAGAATCTGCGTAAAGAAGACACATTGTTGTACATTTTTACAACAACTACATATCTTAGGGTTTTCGTAGTAACCGCGCTTATTTAAATCTTATTATTCCGCCACATCCCCATCCGAAGAGCGAGAAGACTCATAAAATCTTGTTCTATTAGCCTTAAAGAACAAAGGAATCTCCCCAGTTGGTCCATTTCTGTGTTTGGAGATCTCAATCATCATATTTTCTCTGTCCTCGTCATTTTGACGGTATAAAAACATAACTATATCAGCATCCTGCTCTATGGAACCAGAATCCCGCAAATCTGATAACTGAGGCTTTTTCATGCCCCCTCTTTGCTCCACGGCTCTAGACAATTGGGACAAAGCCAAAACCGGCACTTTTAACTCTCTTGCGAGGTTCTTCAAAGACTGAGAAATATATGTCACCTCTTGTACTCGACTTTCCATGTTTTTCCCGTGAATAAGCTGTAAATAATCAACAATAATCAAGTCTAGACCATGCTCCATCTGCAACCTTCTGGCTTTTGTACGCATCTCTAAAACTGTAACACCGGGCGTATCATCAATAAAAATTTGTGCCTCTGCTAATTCCCCCGCGGCTATTCCATATTTTTCAAAGTCTTCAGGTGCCAAATTTCCTGTGCTAATTCTCCAGTTATCAATATCTCCTTGAGCAGAAATCATTCTATCCACAATGGATTCACGCCCCATTTCTAAAGAGAAAAACCCTACTTTTTTACCATGATCTATTGCTGCTGCCTGAGCTATGTTTATTGCAAAAGACGACTTCCCCATGGAAGGTCTTGCCGCCAAAATTATTAGCTCTTCCTTTTGTAAACCAGAAAGCATTTGATCCAACTTCTTAAATCCTGTTGGAACACCTCGTAAAGCTCCACGGGTTTTTGACAGTTCATCTAGTCGCTCAAATGTTACCTCTAAAGTCTTTTTCACTGGAACGAACTCTTGATGTACTCGATCTTGCGAAACATCGTATAACATCTGCTCGGAACGATCTAGCATGTCATCAACATCTTCCGCTTCTTGAACTAACCGGGCTATTCTGGCAGTGGTTGTCAACAGATTTCTTCGTGTGGCATGGTCCTTAATAATTTTCCCATAATGCTCTATATTTGCAGCAGTAGGTACAAAGTTCACTAATTCCGTTAAATAAGCCACTCCTCCGCATTCCTTTAGTGCCTTCATCTTTTTTAGCTGATCTGGAACTGTAATTAAATCGGCAGGCTCGCGATTTTCATACAAGGCAATAATTGCGGAATAAATTGTGCCATGAGCATCTTTGTAAAAATGATTAGGCAAAAGAAATTCTATAACTTTAATTAAGGCATCGGGATCTAGAAGGATAGCACCAAGGACTGATTTCTCAGCATCTAAATCTTGAGGTGGAACCTCAGGTTTTGATATATAGTTAGACATATTTAACTTTGTTGTGAGAAATGCTATTTTTTGAATCATTACGACCGAAGGGAGTCGTGATGAAAAAAATAGTATTTCTCAATAACTAATGTATAGACTTCAAAACAACTACTTTTGTCTCCTCGTCAGAAACACTGGATTTCAATTCTAAATTGTCTCTTTTTGTAATCCCCTTCTCTACTCCCATCTCTTCTAAAAACTCCTCCAATTCTGCCAATTTCTCAGGGTGCTTAGAATCCTTAGTTGCATAATGCATAGGAATTACAATCCCAGGCTCCAACGAAGAAATTACTTTTGAAGCCTTTTCTGCATCAATAACATAATTCCCACCAACTGGAATCATTAAAACATCAACATCTCCGATTTTTTCTAAAGTTTCTTTTGACAGTTCATGTCCCAAACTTCCCAAATGTAAGACACTAAAACTTGAATCTTCTATTAAAAAAGCAGTATTTTTCCCATGTTTTTCACCCGCCTCTTCGTCATGAAAGGTGGAAAGTCCATAAATAAAAATTTCCGAAATCTCGTATTCACCAGGGGAATCAATTAAATGCTCATAATTCTTAACGCCTTCTAAATAAGTTGTCTCTGGGTCTTTATGTGAAAGGAGTAAAATGTCCGCGGGAGTCTCTGGAAAGTCGTAACCCATAAGGGAAGGGTTGTAAGGGTCAATGATAATGGTTTTGCCGTCAATTTCTATTTTGAAGCAGGAGTGTCCTATATATGTAATTTTCATAGGGTTATATTAACATGAGATTTCTTCTCAAAACAGTCTGTTGATGTTTGGAATATTATCAAAGTGCGAATCAAAGCTTGCAATGTCTCTAATGCCTTCTTTCTTCATGATAGTCGCAATTAGAGCATCCCTCGGACGAAGTTTTCTTTTATGCATAATTTCTAGCGTATTTAACAAATCTTTCTGTAAAAGAGGGGTCTTTATCATTTTAAAATTTTTAAAAGTGAAAACTGCGTTTGTGGCTTCGACTAAGAAATTATTTATTTTACTAGGAGAATAATCCTTATATAAACCTGTGAAAACATACCAAAATTCATCAAAAACTAAAGGATGCGCCACTGGGATCCAGTTAGAGTTATAAAAATCCTCGAGAAGGGATCTACTCTCCTCATGAAAAACATGATTTTTCTGTTGAGAGGCTACTAAAAAGTTTGTATCAAGAAAAACAGATTGAGGGGCCATAAGGATTATCTTCCAACTCTTTAATTCTGCGCATAAGCTCCTCTTGGGACATCCCTTCTGGGGAATCAAAAGTTCCAGTCACTCTGTCCAAGTATGCCGCAACACTTCCGGAATCTCTAAGGATACCTACACTGCTTCTGGAAGGTTCCACAATCTCATATTCAATTCTATTCTTTTTTCTACCCCTAAATTTTAGTTTTGTACCTGGTTCAATCCCAGATTTTGGAGGAACTGTTAAAACAACACTATTTCCTACTGTAAAAGCTTTTTGTATCATAGGTGAATTCTAACATATGTATATATATTTGTAAAGAGGATGTATATACTTTCATAATAACCAAAATGGAAAAATAGTGTATAATCGCTATATGACAAACCAGAGATTATCAACAGAACCATACAAAGGAGCTAGAGACTTTTATCCAGAAGAAAAAAGAATTCAAAACTATATTTTCAACATCTGGCGAGAAACAGCTTTAAAATTTGGATACGAAGAATATGATGCCCCCCTATTGGAAAAATTAGAAATGTATGAAGCCAAATCTGGCGAGGAATTGGTAAACAATCAACTTTACTCTTTGGAAGACAAGGGCGGACGCAAAATTGCTATTCGTCCAGAAAAAACCCCTTCGGTTGCCAGAATGGTTGCCGCAAAAGTAAAGTCACTCCCCCGCCCTATTCGTTGGTTTAACATTGGAAATTGCTGGAGATATGAAAAGCCTCAAAAAGGCAGAGGAAGAGAGTTTTACCAATTTGACTGTGACATTTTTGGTATTGACGAAATTACAGCTGATACAGAAGTGTTTTCCATTCCCTTAGAAGTAATGAAAAAACTTGGTGCTACCAAAGAAATGTTTGAATTGCGTGTAAATAACCGAAGGTTTGCAGAATTTTACTTAAAAGAGATAACCCAAATTGAGGGAGAAATTTCACAAAAAGACACACAATTATACAAAGTGGCAAAGGCTATAGACTCAAAACCAAAAATTTCGGAAAAAGAATTTACTCAAATGCTTGAAGAAGCTGGACTTAACAATGAGCAAGTAACAAAAGTTAAATCCTATTTAGATGCCGATCTAGAGTTTGTGGTTCAATTCACTTCCAAAAATAAAGGGGCACAAGAACTAATAGAATTCTTTGATCTCATGCAAAAGTCTGGATACAAGGACTTTATTAAATACTCCCCGGAAATCATGAGAGGCTTAGACTATTACACCGGGATTGTCGTTGAACAATTTGACTTGAATCCTACAAATAATCGCTCTATGTATGGCGGGGGAAGATATGACAATTTAATTGGCTTATTTTCCACCGAAAAACTTACTGGAGTTGGCTTTGCAATGGGAGACATGACTTTATTGGAATTTTTAGAAGGATGGAATTTGATCCCACAATTAAACCAAGAAATTGAGTACTTTGTCACACTTTGGCCTGCTCAATCCACAGAAAAACAAACAAAGTATTCTGTTAAAACTGTAGAAATTGCCCAAAAGATAAGGGAAAAGGGTAAAACTTGTATCACGCAATTAGAACCAACTACCTCCATTTCTCAACAATTAAGCACTGCTTCCAAAAAGGGGGCAAAAAACGCTATTATTATTGGCGAAAAAGAAATGGAAAAAAATACACTTAGTGTTAAAAATCTGGAAACTGGGGAGCAAAAGGAGATTCCGTTTGTGAAATTTTTAGCCAGCATATAAAGTATATAAAAAGGTTTTGCACAGCATTTAGGCTTAACACTTCTCCATTTTTCAGCTAACATAGAAAGAGAAACAAAAAGAAATGAACTTAATAACTGCCCACAAAGATCAAAATTCAAAACGCGCGTTAAAATTCCTGGCTTACGGAGCACTTATAACGGTCACACTCCTTTGGGCTTTGGCAGGACCAGTTATTAAACTAACCTTAGAAGAAATTCCCCCCATGCACTTCCTTTTCTTCCGGTTTTTAATTGTCTGCTTAATTATTTTGCCACCAACTGTCCTGCAGATTCAGCAACATCCAATAAAAAACAGAGAAATTCCAACTTTAATAATTTTGGGAATTTTAAGCCAAACAAGTCTTGCCTTTACCTTTTTAGGCTATCAATACGCCCTTGCAATAGACGCCTCCATTATTACGCTAATTTCTCCAGTTCTTTCCATTGCAGCTGGGCATTATTATTTTAAGGAAAAGATTACTTTAAAGACAAAGTTGGGCATAATTTTGGCATCAATTGGAACCGCTTTAATTATTTTTGAGCCTCTGTTAGGCAATTCTTCTCCTTTAATTACCCGAGAAATGCGAGCTCTTGGAAATATGCTAATCCTAGCAGGGACTCTTTCCTTTTTGGTTTATACACTATGGTCGAAATATGCTTTAGGAGAAGGTTCTACAAAAATTAGAGAAACTTTCCATAAATTTAGGCTTTTTAAACTGGAAAAAGGAAGGTCGCCAATGCTTTTAACTTTTATTACCTTTTATGTGGGACTTGCAACCTTTGTTCCTTTTGTTCTGCTAGAAAGCAAAGGATTTATGGGGGGACATTCATTTGATATTTCAACTCTCTCTTTTATAGGAACTTTAGGGCTAATTTATATGGCAATTTTTAGCTCAATTGTGGCTTATACACTTTTCCAGTGGGCTCTTGTACATGTAACAGTAGCAGACACAGCATTTTTTAATTATCTCTCCCCTATTTTTACACTTCCTTTTGCATACCTACTTTTAACCGAAGTACCAACAAAAATCACGCTTGTAGGCGGAGCAATTATTGGAATTGGAGTAGTCATTGCCGAACAGAAAAAAAGTTGATATACTGGCGCCTGTTATGAATAAGCAGATTCATCCAAAAGTTTATACAAATTGCCAAGTCACATGTGCTTGTGGCAATACCTTTGTAACTATCTCCACCGAAGAGAAGATTATGGTGGATATTTGTAGTGCTTGTCACCCTTTTTATACTGGAAAACAAAAGTTTGTTGATACAGAAGGAAGAATAGAAAAGTTTCAAAAGAAAGCGGCCATGGCTAAAGCCTCCCCTAAAGTTAAGAAATCCAAGAAATCGAAGGGTGGTAGCACCGCTGATGCTGCAACACAATCTTCTGGTGAAAAGCGAAGGACTTTGAAGGAGATGTTGGAAGAGGCTCAAAAGGCTGGAAACTAAGTTTAAAAAATCCCATTTTGTAAAAATAAATACTTGACTTATCCCCTGCTATGGGGTAAAATACGAGTGGCTCAAAACCAGTATACATTCAATCTCGAAGCGCACCACCTGCCAGTTAAGTCTTCCCAATCCTAT
>CAZHSR010000011.1:0-22767 GCA_964535155.1 uncultured Candidatus Saccharibacteria bacterium | reverse complement strand
TTCTTTCGTTTTATTTGGCAGTCTCAAAGAAAAAAACAGTTTTCTTCCTTTCCCTACTACTTCTTTTAAATATCCACTTTATGTCAATGCTGTTTCTCCCAGGGTTGCTCCTTGCCTATATTTACTTTAATTATTCTCCTCTAGAAAAAGATTTACAAAACCAAATCCCTGCTGATATTCTGCGACTTACCATTTTTTCCATGCTAGCTTTTATTCTTGCAAAAACTCTTCTCCAACAGGGAGCAGTAACCACAATTGAATGGGCAAGAATCCCCTCTTTTGAGGCAATACCTAGAAGCTTTACTGCATACCTTTTTGGGATCAAAAGCAAACTCACCGGAAGTGACGCACTTTTAGACTACAGACTTCCAATTGAAATTCTGCTTATTGGATACACTTCTTTTATAGCCTTCTTAATAGGGATTTTCTTACATTTCAAGTGGCTACAAAAAAACGAAAAATTAAAAGACCTAATAATTTTGGCCAACCTTTTTTTACCCCAAATTTTACTTATATCTTTTGGTCTATTAACAGGAAGAAATTTGTATGTGGAAAGATACCTTCTACCGTCAAGCCTATTTCTATTTATCTCCCTAGGAGTAATCCTTGTTCAAAAAGCAAAATTTGAAACCATGGCAGTGGTCATTGTTGCCTATATTTTTATATTATCTTTTCAAAAAACGCCAAATTATTATCAAGGCATGAAAGCTTTAAAAAGCGAATTAAGGTACATTCCCAACGAAATAGTTTTTACAAAGCCAATAGATTTCATTATTGGAAAGTACTATTTATATGAAATGGCAGATCAGTTAAAAATTTATGACCCAGAAAATCCCGAATTTAATTATGCTTGGTGGCCTTTTATTGAAGAAGAAAACTTTTTAGAGACCTCTCCAACCGATATTTCCCCTTCTTCATTATTTATAATTCCCTCAAAAGGATTTGTTCCTCAAAATTTGGAGACAATTTCTTCTTATGAAGAATACGGTGATTACAATCTTTATATTAGAGCAAACTAGGCATCAATAAGCTTTACGTTAAACTTCAATTTTTTTACATCCCCACTTGGAGTTTCCACCATTGTCACCCCTTCGTCCTTGTACAGCTCAATTAACTCTTGCGACAAAGCCTCTTGCTGATCCTTTATATCTCCGCGAATCTCCTTCATCTTCTGTTGCGTCTCATTATAAGCACTTCCCTCAATTGCTTGCTCTTTCTTTTCCTTAACTTGCGCCTTTACTAAGTCAGTCTCTTCCTTTACACGAGCATATTCAGGGTCTTGCTCAAGCATTTCGTTTGCATCCTGTCGCAACTTTCGCAATTCTTCCTGTAGCTCTTCAATCATTCCTAATCTTTTTTGAATCATTTCCATGTTTGCCATATTTTTCCTTTCAAAATTTATTAACAATGTGAAGTGTATAGGAGAAATGGGTATACTTGCAATAAGTTTTAATTTTTAATGAAAATATGAAGGCAGTTTTAGGAAAAAAATCAAAAGAAATATCTTTGGAAGAGTTTAAACCTCTTGTTAGGAATTTTCCTTTAGAAATAGATTTAGGAACAGGTGATGGGCGGTTTGTTTATAAAAATGCTTTAAAAAACGATGAGACTTTTTTTGTTGGAATTGACCCGGTAGAAAAGCAGTTACAAAAGTATTCTCGAGATGCAATAAGGAAGAAGCTAAATAATGTGCTCTTTGTTGTAGGGTCTGCTGAAAATTTGCCAAAAGAGCTGGAGGGGACAGCAGATATTGTGCATGTGCTTCTTCCATGGGGAAGTTTGCTAAATTACATGGCAAATTGTAATCCTGTTGTACTGGAAGAGATTAAGCGGCTCTTAAAGCCTGAAGGAAAGCTAAAGTTACTCTTTGGATATACGGAAAAATCTGAGCCCACAGAAACTGAAAGACTAGATTTGGAAAAACTGGATGAAAAATATTTAAAGGAAGTGCTAATTCCAAACTATGAAAACTTGGGATTTTTATGGACTCACTTTGAAGGATTATCCTTTGAGAAATTGCGAGAATTTGAGACCACTTGGAGCAAAAAGCTAAGCTTTGGCAAGGATAGGCCTATGTTCTTTTTAACTTTTCGGCTAAAAAATGAGTAAATTTTTGACATCTCTTGCAATTAAAGGCTAAACTAAACTTATGCAAAAAACTAAATTGATTTCACTAAAAACAGGTATTAAAAACGCTTTTGGAAAATTGTTTGACAACACTTCCTTGGGATATGGAATAAAGGCTTACATTGTTGGAATGCTGTTGATGATGGTAATAATGCTTCCTGTTGGGATAGTGACTCTCCTTTTGGGAGGAATTTTAAATCCAAGTTACATGCCAAGTGCAGAATCAATTACAAGACAGGGTTTTGGAGAAATTGTTGGGGACCCAACCATTGAAGAGCAGGTTGTTGAAGCAGAACCAACAGCGTCCCCTGAAACTCAAGAAACTCCTTTGCTAACACCAGATGGAGAACCTTACGACCCTTCAGATTTTATTCAACAAATGGAAGAAATGGAAAATGAAATTCCAGAGGCGACCATTCCTTCTGAATCAGATTGGAATCCAGAAGAGATTGCAGATTTATATAACAACCCAGATGCTCAAGGGCTCTTATCACCTAACCCAATGAATGAATTAGGAGAACCTTATGTAACCGAGATGCCCCAAGTAAAACTAGGACCTTCTTTAGCAATGATGGCATTATTTGCACTTGTGGCTTTCATGGCAATGGCTTTTTATAGCACCCTATTTACACTAATCGCGGTAAAAATGCACAATAAAGACTTTGTTCCCATGAAAGCACTTTTGACAGAATCGCTCAAGAAAGCTCCAAAGTTTTTTGCGTTAACTCTTATTTCAAGCATCGCAATCGGTTTAGGATATATTTTACTCATCATCCCTGGAGTAATCTTAACTATCTGCTTCATGTTTGCTCCTTACATTTTGTTAAATGAAAACACAGGGGTTTTTGAAGCACTTAAAAAGAGCCGAGCTTTAGTAAAAGGCTATAAATTGGCACTTTATGGGAGAGGGCTCTTATTTGCAATCATAATGTTGGTTTTAATAGTACCTTTATTTTTCTTTATGTACGCAATGGGACAGCTAATAATGCCTTTGTTTGGACTCTTTACAAGCCTTTTGATACTGGAATTTTATGACGACTTAAAAAGTAGACAAGGTGAATTAGCTGTTTCTGGAGACGGCGGAAATGATACAACGCCTACTCAAAGTGAGCCCCTTCTCCCCACCGAAGAGATTACCGCTCCTGAAGCTCCAACGGAATTGCCAGACCTACCCGCCCCAGCAACTTCGGAAGAGTTGCCAGATTTACCTGAACCAACCAAAACGGAGGAGCTACCCGATTTGCCTGAGCCAAACTCATCTCCTAAACTACCTGATTTGCCAGAACCCGCAAAACCAGAAGAACTCCCAAATCTTCCTGAGACATCAGTCTCTTCTGTAGTATAAGTAATAAACCTAAAGATACGAGAGTAAACAGAGGGCTGTAATTCAGTGGGCTAAATACAAGGCTATTCCAAAAAACAAAAGGATTTGCCATATTCACATAATACTGGCTCTAAAGCATCCTCCAAATGGAACTTAGGTACAAGATTATTCGGATAAACCGCAACAAGAGAAAGGTTGTGTTCACGAGCTATCTGAAATTTTTGGTGCATATGGAAATCATAATCCCCCACAACTCCTGCAAGGCCAAAGAATTCTATCCAAAACTTTCCAACAACAAAATCTGCAGTTAATTTAGGGTTACCAGGATAGGGAACATTAATTTCATGAGAAATAGCACAACTAAAGAGAAAATTATCAATAATCATTTCGGAAAAGGAATCACAAATGTGTCCATCCAGCGCAATGTTTTTGTGGGCAAATAGTACGGGATTTGGCTCATATCCGGCAATTTGGATGGCTTTGTTCCAAGAGCCGAAGGCTCTTCTAGTTGCAGAACAAAGCCTAGGAACTTCTTTTTTCAAAGGGATCCGTCCATGCAATTTATGGAAAGAATGCAGTTCTTTTAAACACTTAGTTTGATAATATTCCAAAGGCATTTTTTCTGCCTTTTTCTGACAACTATTCGAACAGTATTTTCTAGCAAAGTCAATTTTATTTGAACACCCTTCTGCGACACATTCTTTGGTAAATTTAGGTTCCTTGAGAGACAGTTTCAATTTTCTTTTGGATTCCTTGCTAATTGGATTATTTACTCTAAACACACAATTAGGGGAGCAAAAATTTCTGGAGGGATTAATTTCAAAAGATGCACGATAAAACTTCTTGGAACAATTGGGATTATCACATGTCAAAACTCTTCCTGTTTTGCGAAATTCTTTCAAACAACTGGGACTACAGTAAAAATTCCAATTGTTTTTTAAAGATTCATTGTACCTTTTTAAAGTAACGGAAAAAGGCTTTTGACACTTAATACAATTTACAGACTTTATGGTAGGCATAGATATAAATATACGAACCTTTACCGAAGATGTCAAAAATGATGCGGGATATAAAGCTCATTGTTAAAACAAAAGAATCTATTCTGAATTTTTTTGTTATAATAACCAAAGATAGAATTTTGGCGGGGTGTAGCTCAGTTGGCTAGAGCACTACTATGGGGTAGTAGGGGTCGCAGGTTCAAGTCCTGTCACCCCGACCAATATCTACATAATAAATGAATGATATAAACAACAGTCATCCATATAGAAAAGTAAACCTACAGACAATTATTGAAGTGGTCGTAGAGATAAGCGCTTCCTTAGTTGCGTTAATATATCTCCCCAAGATGCTTATCGCCTTTAGAGGAGGAACTTCAGAAGAGCAATATTTCGTGCTTTTTATCATCAGTACAACCTTTATTGTATACTTAGCAAGTCTTATATACAGGTCAAAGAAAAGGAAAAATCTCCAAAAAGACCCCCAATATATAAGAAAAAGAGGCGACCCAAGGGATGAAATGTTTTACTTTGCTTTTGCAGGGATTTTCACCTTATTTCTTAGTTCATTCCTCCTTAATGTAATACCTAAAGGACTTATACCAGAATTCAATTTACAAAATGACGCTAAATATCTAGAATTTATCTTCTTTACAGCTACAATTTTTGTGGGTTTTTGTGCATTGATCACTCTCATAGTTTGGAAAATTATGATGTATCCTTTGCAACTTCTTCTGAGGAGAAAAAACAGAAAATCAGACTTAATACTTCTTGCAATCATTGCAACTCTGACCATACTCGTAGTTTCCATAAACCTTATAAGCAAAAACAATGCTTTAACTGTTCACTCAGCAATTCCACAGGAAATTTCTGTATTATATGAAAACTTATATCCAAAAATATCACCATTAATAACACTTCTTCTTGGTTCTCCTGTATATCTATTTGGAAAAATTCTTTTTTCTAGCTATAAAAATAGGACAATTTTCAGTTAGTATTACTATAAAATAAAGGGAGTTTACGAGTAACATATTACCTTTCAAACACCAACTCATCCGAAGAAGCGCCTAAATCCTTTAAATAACCCCTTATGTCCTCTACAAAGGCTTTGGGACCACAAATATAAAAGTGCTGGGAGAAATCCTGAATCTTTTGCACTAAATACTCCTTGGTTATTCTTCCAAAGGAATATCTCAACTTTTCTTCCCGTGTTAAAACCAAATCCAAAGCATCTGGTGCAGAATTAAACATTTGTCGCAATTCTTCTTCCAAAATCACATCTTGAGAGGTCTTGTTAGAAAATATCAGTGAATTTCCTGACATTTCTCCCTTTTCGGCTAAATCCCTAAAAATTGAAATAAAGGGAGTAACACCTGCTCCTCCTGCAATAAATACGCCTTTTCCCTTGTAACTAATGGCTCCCCAAGGACTTGAGATCACAAGTTCATCGCCTACAACTAATTTATGAATTTCTTGGGTCATGCTAATCCTGTCAAAATAGGCTTTTATAATGAACTCCAAATTGGAGTTACTAGGTGCAGAGGCAAAGGTAAAGGGTCTTTTTTGGTTTATAAATTCTGGCTTATTTATGGAAAGGCTTGTAGCTTGTCCCGATGTAAACAAAAAATCTTTTGGTTTTGTCGTTACAAAGCTTTTAACATCGGGTGTAAGGGGTGTAAGTTTTAGGATTTTGACTATATGTGTATGCATTGCATAATTTTACACTAATTTTCAAAGGCTTTAAGAACATGGTAATGTTCTCAGTTGGCAATACTATAGGTACAAAACCCCGATTTTGTAGTATAATACTTCTGATGCAAGGCGTAATTTATTTGGATAACAACAATAATAATTCCTCAGGCCTTAACCAAGGAGATACTGAAGAAGTGGCAAATATCCATGGAGGTGCAGAACAAAAAGAAATAGACACTAATCCCCTACCTACAACCGAGGCGCAAAAAGAACCTTCCATAACCCCAATTTTAAACCCTTCAATGAGAAGGTATGTGGAAACATACAAGCAAATGCTTTCACTTGAGGATAACGCCCCAATAAACCCAATTTATGTGGACGAAATTGCTTCAAAGATTGCAAAACTATATGAAAAGGTACGAAGAATTATAGATTGGAAGGAAGAAAATCTTGTTAGGAGAACTTCTATAGAAAGAATTTTAAAAAGACGATTAATTTCAGAAATTTCAGAGATTACTATATTTCCTGACATAGAGCCCTCAAAAATCGCGGGACCAATGACTCTAGAGATTATTAGAACAGGATATTTTGAAAACGGGAAAATTCCTGAGGCAAAAATCCCAGAAGTAGAAGCAATTTTAACCAAATATGTTTATATTCTAAAAAATAGCCCTTATATTAAGGAAAATGCTTTAGCTATAAAGACAAAAGTGCAATTTTATAACTGGCTTTTGGAAATTGCAGCCTGTGAAATTGATGAGACTTTGGATTATTCCTTTAGAGAAAACATTCTGATAGATTTCATGACAGAAAGCGTTTATGAAAATTTAAAACTTATTCCAGAGAATCAACTTGATGATGAAACAAAATTTATTCAAGTTTATATAGCCGTACATAGAGCCTTGTTCAATTTAGACAGTCCAATTATTGCTTACAATGTTCTAAAAAAGCGCTATCCTCAATTTGCTCAAAACGACCTAGAATTTACAAAAGAATTTTCTGCAAAAATAGAAGAGATTTGGGCACAAACTAATTCGGATTTGGAACATCCAAAACGAGGCGAGTTTCAAAAATTATGTGAAAAATATGACGCTGCATACACAATAACTTCGGATGTCATGAAAGAGTTAGAAAAAGATAAAAATGGCATAGAAAAAAGGATTCAAAGCAAGGAAACTTTTAAAGCCTCTGTAGAACAAGCTTATAAAAAGCGATTAGAGACTTTAAAGAAGCGATTATTTAGAAGCGCCATTTATTCCACACTCTCTATTTTTGTAGCTGGAGCAGCAAGTTTATTTATATTTGAGTACCCTGTGGCAAAATTCTTTTATGGAAAATTCTCAATTTTGGCGCTAATTGCAGACATTGCTATTCCTACGGCCTTAATGTTCTTTTTGGTAAGCATAATTAGGCCTCCTGCTAAAGATAATTTGGAAGCCCTATTAGAAGAAGTTATAAAGGTTTCGCATTATAAGGACAATAGAGACCCACATATTATTAAGCTCAATAAAAAGGTTAGAAAACTAATGAATCTAATTTTCACACTTGTTTATCTTGCAGGAGGATTTGGTTCTTTATATTTTATTTATTGGATATTTAAAATTGCCGGGACTCCTTTAACTTCTTTGTATATAAACACTGCTAATGTTGCTGTTATAGTCTTTGCAGCCATGGCAATTCGCCAAAAGTCTAAAGAAATTACTATTAAAGAAAAAGGAAGCGTTTTAGAATTTATTTTAGATTTCTTTTCTATCCCTTTAGCTAAAATCGGTTCGTGGCTTTCTTCCAAATGGAAAGAGTTTAACTTTGTAAGCGTTTTCTTTTCAACCCTTGTAGATACTCCTTTTTCTTCCTTTATTGAGCTTCTGGAAGAATGGCGAAACTATATAAAAGATAAACAGGCAGAAATTCAATAATTTTTAATACAATTTTAATACTCTCGTACTATGATTATTATTATGTGTGCTAAAATCAAGTTTTTAGCAGTTGTTCCTGAATCGCATAAGAAAAAAGTTATTTACAAAGCCTTTTTCTTTTGTAAAAAGTCGGGACATTTATTAGCAATTCCTGTTGACAAGGATGTTGTGGATTTCCTGCTTAGAAAAAGGAGATTAAATATTAGAGATGAAGAATATTGCATGGCTTGTTTATTAAGATGTCTAAAGTTAAATAAAATTATCTTAATAAAAAACGAAAAGGGTTATGAAACAATATTTAAAATTAAGTGGCTTTGTTGGTACAAAAAGATTGCAACGCCATTTTATTACGGGTTTATGATGTCAAATTTATATAAAATCCCTATGGAAATGGAAGAAAGTACATTAAATGATGAAGGGATTTTAGTAACAAAGGATATGCTCAGCGAGGCGTTAATTGATTCATTTGGGACTTACTCTAAAAATCCTAACGCAAATATTTAAGTATATTTGCCTCATGTTCAGCTAATGTTCTTGCGTACCTTGTAGTGCCAGTTTTATCGCTTATGTAATATAAATAATCGCTCTCCACTGGATTTAAAACTGCTTCCAAAGCCAAAATCCCAAAACTAGAAATTGGTGTTGGGGGCAATCCTAAATTAGTCCTTGTATTATAGGGAGAATCGTACTCTAGCTCCGACTGTCTAATATTTATTGGCCACCAAGCCACTTCCATTGCCTCTTCCCTTGTAAAACACTTTATCCAGGATCTTTCGGGACACTTTGCTCGCAAAAAAGGGATGTAATATTGATTTGTGGCATCCACTCCCAGAGGAATTCCTTGATTTAATCTTTTAATTAAAATTCCTGCTACAACAGGGCGATCCTCCGCAATATGAATTTCCCGTTCTACTAAAGAAGCCAAAATTGCCACTTCCCCATCCAAAAGGTTAGCACTCAACTCATTTCTCTCTTCAAAGAGTTCTTCCGTTTTTGCCTCAAAAGTTCGGGATAAAAGTTTAATTAAATCCTCGGTTGTAGTGTCATAACGAACAAAGTAAGTATCTGGGAATAAATACCCTTCCAACGAAGAGGCTTGCAAAACAAAATCATCATAATTTATAAATTTTAGGGAATTACTTGCCTCTAGCGCAAATTCCTCAATTCTCCAGCCTTCCAGAAAGGTAATGCTTATATCTTTAGTTCCTTTTTGTAACATTGGCACCAAATCTTTTAGTGAAGTTCCTGCAGGAACAGAATATACCCCTGCCTGAATACTTCTAGTTAAATTATTTATGGTCGCATAAAACAAAAATAAACCCTGAGAATTTATTAAATCCTTTTCATAAAGAGTCTGAGAAATTTCTGCCACACCTTGCCCAGACTCTACTTCAATAATAGTCCTTTCTGTGTTTTGAGCAGGCCGGTTTATTGCAAAGTTGTAATAAAAAGCAATTAAAGGAATTAGCAAAAAAACTAGTGCTAAAACTAGGGCAAAAATGGCTTTTTTCTTTTTAGTATCAAGTACATGGTACTTTGAAGGGTCTAATTGATCAGGCATGTAAATATGATAACACAGATTATGATGGTATAATTGCTGTTGCAGGAAACCATGTGATCGCTCTTCTAGTGTCTTTTAGAAACTGGAAGAGAGGAAAGTCCGGACTGCATAGGGTAAGGGACGGAGGGCAACCCCCGACGATAATACATAAACGCTGGTGTTCCAAAGAGGAAACTTTGCGGAAACAGAGGGTGAATTAACATCCTTTGAGAGCAACAGAGACGAGCTTTTACCTAAATTCTTTGGGTAAAATCTTTGAATATGGCAAAAGAGTGAAACGGGCAATCCCACCTGCAGCAATCCACGAAGGCACCGTTTGAGCTGACCCGGCGAGGTGTAAAGATGGAGCACAGATAGATGATCACATAAAACAGAATCCGGCTTATGGTTTCCTGCAAAAAAGGACTAATACAACGACCTGAGGCTACTTAAACATTCAGAACTTCGTCAATCGAAAAATCCTGGGGCATGCCCCCATCTTCCAACAGCTTTGCCTCGTTCTCCTTTAATAACAACAAAGATGTACCTAGCTTCTCGGAAAATCCTTGTGCCTCCATAAGTTTTTCTTGGTCGACATGTTTTGGGTTATCTATGTGAGCAACGGTCAATAAATTGGATCCCGCATTCAGTCCTTCTAGAATAAAATATTCCAAACCACCTTTATTATCTTGTTTCTTACCAAAATAATATTTTGATAATACATAAGCACCCGCACTATCACCTATAATAACAACTTCAGGGTTTAGTTTGTTTATTTCAAAGCCCCACTCTATCAAGGCTTTTTTAAGTACTTCGGTCTCCCCTCCTGGTATGATAATCAAATCGAATTTACTCCAATCAACCCCCTTACTAATATTGGTATCAATCACTTGAGGCATAAACCCAAGACTCTCAATAATTCGGGAATCGTAATAATTATTAGGTTTTGCAAAAGTAACATAGACAACATTCTTTCCTTCGCTAATATATTTCTTGATCTGACCTGCATATTCATAGAATAAAGATGTCTCTGCATTTTCCGTCTGGTAACCGCCTCTATAGATTATTTTCATCCTTTTACTTCAACCTCCCATTGCCTATAAATTTCCAAAGCTTCATCAAATAAAGTCTTATCTTGAACTAAAATCATCCCCCCATTTAATTTTGAAGTAATTTCAAAAGTTGATAGTTTTGTCTCGTAAGCTAAATCCTGATTCACATCCTCTTTTGCAAGAACATAAGTTATTTTTCTAATTCCTGACCAATACGCTTTCCCCAAACACATCATACAAGGTTCCATGGATGTGAATAACTCAAATCCCTCAAGCTGTTGATTGTATCTTTTCATAGCATCATCTATTAAACCTGTTTCTGCATGAATATGAATGTGAGGATATAAACCACTTATCCCTGTCCCAATAACTTCTCCGTCTCTTACTAGTACAGCACCAGCGGGGAACCTTCCCTTCTCCAGGGATTCTCTCGACAATTCTATAGCTTTTTCCAGATAACTGTAAATATTTTGCAAATGAGTCATAAATATCTAAAACATTATGAAAACTTTGAGCATTACTAAATCCCTCTCCGTTTCAACTTTCTAATTCAAGTCTTTATTAAAATGCACATACCTCCTGTAAAAAATACCCAAGATCATAGTCACTGGAATAGCCAAAATTGCCCCTGGCAATCCAAAGAATTCATGTCCTATCATTAAAGCAATAAGTATTATTAGGGGGCTAAATCCAGAGAACTTTTGCATTACTTTTGGCGTTACAAAGTTGCTTTCTACCTGCTGAATTGCCAAAAATATTAAGAAGGATATTAAACCTTTAGTAGGCGATTGAGAAAAACCTACTCCAGTGGCAATTATTGTAGAAAACAGGGGACCTAAAATTGGCACTATCTCCAACATTCCAGAAATAAACCCAAGAGCCAAAGCATAATTAACTCCTGCTATGGAAAGACCTATAAATCCCAAGAAACCTACTGCAAACATAACTGTTAATTGACCTTTTATCCAAGTTCCCACATGAATCTCCACAGAATACATAAGCTCTTTTAGCTCTTTTTCTTTGTCCTTTGGGAAAAGACCAATAAATCGGTTCTTTAAATTGGGCCAATCAGAAGACATATAAATTGCTAGAACTACTAATGTGACTAGTCGGGACAAAACTGAAATAGAGCTAGATAAAACACTTCCGATATTCCCCGGCTTTAAAGTATCTCCTAAAACATCCAAGAAACTTAAAGACTCAAAAAGGCTTTCACCATTTATTTCCAAGTTGGTTAAGAAAAAGGAAAAGTTTGTAACTAGTTTTTGAGATTCTTTTACAACCATTGGAGCTGCCACCAAAAAGAAGGTTACAAAGACCAGTAAGAGCAAAAGGTAACTTAAAATTACAGCAAAACCTCTGGAAAGGGGCTTATTCATAAAGGTCATGCACATAATACTTTTTATTGCCGACTCCATGGAAATTGCTATTAGTAAGGAGACAAAGATTAATCCAAAAATTCCACGCAATTCATAAACCACATAAGCACCCGCCAAAATGGCTAGGGTAATGAAAATAGTTTTAACGGATATAACGACTTGTTTATTGAAATTCAACATCTTTAAACAAATTATAAATGTTTTCCATCCAATTGTCTTGAGAAATATCAAACCAATTTATTTCGGGATTTTTCTTAAAATAAGTTTGTTGTCTTCTAATATAAGCATGTGTTGCAAATTTGGTTTTTTGAATGGCTTCTTCTCTTGTTAGGGGGCCTTGTAAAAAGTCTTGGGCGTCTTTGTAAATGAATCCGTTAAGTTGGGGGGTATCTGAAAATCCAAGGGCAATAAGGGTTTGAACTTCTTCCAAGATTTTGTCTTGCTGCCAAATTGAATCCACCCACAAATCAGCTCTTTTATATAGAAATTCGCGGGGAGCAGTTAAACCAATAAATATATATTCTGCATTTTGGAGATAGGGTAGGGGAGTGGTAGATTTTTTTTCGGTGGAGTTGTTGTTGCGTTCTATAATTCTAACCAGTCTTTGCTTGTTCTGAAAATCAGATTCATTTACCCCTAGATTTAACGACATCATTAGTTTTTGCAATTTCTCTAAGGTCTCATTTTCCAACTCATTTCTATATTTAAAATCTGGTGGCAAGGAATTTCCTTGTATTTTTCCAGTAAAAAAATCTATATACAGGCCAGTCCCTCCCACCAAAAAAGGCATTTTTCCAGTCAAAAGGGTGTTTCTGGCTTTCTCTAAAGCAAGAAGTGCAAAATCATATGCTGAAAAGTACTCCCCCGGACATACTATGTCATATCCCCATATATTTATCCCCGCAATTTCCCAAACTTTGTCCGACTTCTTTATTTCTGTGGAGGCATTTGCAGGCATTTTTCCAGTTCCAACATCCATGTGTTTATATACCTGCCTAGAATCAGCCGAAATAATCTCTCCATTAAATTCCTGGCACAATTCCAATGCCAGGCCAGTTTTTCCAGTGGAGGTTGGTCCTAAAATGACAGGGATTTTCATTTCTTTAAAGTTTCCCTCCACGCTTTTGTTAAATAAGAATGCCTTCTTCTTTTTTCTACTAGAAGCACATCATCCTGATACAGTTTGTCAGCCATTGTCCCTTTTCGGGGAGAATACATTGCTATAAAAGCAACATTAAATTTTACTGTCTGAAATAACCGCACAGTATCCATAAACTGATTTTCTGTTTCTCCTGGAAATCCAACAATTATGTCAGTTCCCAATTCTAAATTTGGCTTCACTTTTTTAATTCGCGAAATTAAGTCCATAAATTCCTCAACGGTGTGTCTTCGGTTCATCCTAGATAAGATGTCGTTATTTCCAGACTGGACTGCTATATGTAAATAGTTGTCAACCTTACTATTTCCTACTGCATCAACTAAATCCTGTGTAAAGTCAAACGGATTTGAAGATAAAAAAGTTACTCTTTCTACTTTATCTAAAGCACAAACCTCTCTTAGAAGATCCGCAAATGGCAATTTTGTGTTACTTCCAATTCTTATTTTTTGCTTCTCCCCCACCGAAAGTCCCCATGAATTTACATTTTGCCCACATAAAGTTATTTTTGTTATATCCTGAGCCAATAGCGAATTGATTTCGGCAAAAATCTCGTCTTTGGAACGGGAAATTTCTTTTCCTCTGGCATAAGGAACAACACAATAGGAGCAAAAGTTGTCACAACCATAAGAAATATTCACAAATCCTGTTTTGGATGTAAATACATTTTCTTGAGGGTAATTTTCCCCATTAGAAAGGGTCAAAATCCCCATCTCCTCCAAATAATTTGGCAACAATAAAATCTCTTCGGGAGATAAATATAAATCAACCCAAAGAGTGCGATTCTGTAGCTCATCAAAGGAATACCTGGTTCTATCCCCTTTTACAGAGCCAACCATGCAACCCGCCAAAATCACAAAAGGCATATTTTCAGATTTTACAAGAGTCCTAGCTAATCCATAAACTTTGTCTTCACTTTTTTGCCTAACTGAGCAGGAATTTATAATGTAAATATCCGCATCTTGAGCAGTTGTAATTGACTCCATCCCCAGTGAGTCCAAAATATTACTCAATTTTTCGGAATCAGATTCATTGGCCTGACAACCATAGGTTTCAATAAAATAAGTTTTAGGAGAATATCTTTTCACAAGGGCATTATATCAGAAGAAGCTTAAGGTAACACGGGAAACACCCAAATGCTTAACATTATTATTTGAATTAATCTATACTGATTGTAATGCTCAAGACTCACAATCCCCAACAAATAAATAGGGTGGCAAATATTTTGGATAATGCTGGGCAAGTCTTCCTTTGAAGCATTGTTTTACCTTACCTAGTATTAGGCAAAGTCACTGGCTTTCTACTAGTAGGAATTTTTTCAACATTTTCGCTTTGGATTATTTCTTTAAGATTAGAAGGTATAATAGAAAGATGAACTTTACTATCACCACAGGAGACACAGGAATGATCGCCTTATATGCTTTTTTTGTAGCATTCTTTACATCTGTACTAGTTTCTGTTCTTGCAGGTAGAAATGAATAACATAGAGAGTGTGGAAGAAATGTATGTACTTAACTTTTGGCAGTTCCTTTTGTTATTGGGAGCTTCGTTTATTACTGCTTATATAATTTTTCTACTTATAAATAAATTCATATTGAAGAAGTAATTTTTGTCCTAATCACAAAAATCTATTGTTCCCCAGAATTTAAGGACTCATTAGAAGCCAAGGGCGTATTCTCAGGGACAAGCAATTGCGCTTCCACAAATTCCTTTGGCGTCTTATCGAAATTTCCCATAAAAGCAGTGAAATCATCAACAATAAGAGCATCCGAGGAATATTCTTTTTCCGAATAAAGCCGATTCATAAAAACTATCACATCAAGTCCTGCCTTTTTGGCTGATTTTATTCCCAAAGGAGAATCTTCAAAACATAAAATTTCACTTGATTTTAAACCTAATTCCTTTATAGCTTTCTTATAAATATCTGGATCTGGCTTTTTCTTTTTTACATCATCACCAAAAACTTTTACAGCAAAAACTTTACTAATTCCACAATGATTTAAAACTTTTTCTGCCACATCCCTATCCGAGTTAGTTACCAAGCCAACCTGCATCTGACGAACATTTTTAACTTCGTTTATAAAAGTCCAAAAACCTTCTTTCATAATATCTTCGGGAGGTAACTGCATAATCTTAGTAATAAACTTATCCTTTGTTTGCATCACCAGAGTTTCAACTGGCACACCGTAGTCCTCCCCAGTAAAGTCTAAATAAGAAGACCAGATCTTTGTTAAGGAAGGTTCGGAAAAAAAGTTTATTCCTCGCCAAGTAAACCCTAAATTCTTTGCGACTTCTTCACAAGCTAAATTCCAAATTAAATGGGAATTAACTATTGTCCCGTCTAAGTCCATTAAAATTGCTTTTTTCCCTTTAAAATATTCTTTAAACATTAGTAAAAAAATTTCTTTTTGGTTATAACCTTATAAACTATCATTAAAGCAACAACAGGTCCTCCTAAAACATTTATGGGGAATAAATACCATTTTCCGCCACCCCATCCAGTTACATAAATCCCATATATAAAGCCAAAGAATAAGTATAGATAAAGGAATAGTTGCATAATGTAAGATTAACAAAGGCAGTTGAACTAGTCAAAGTTTTTGGTTATTGTTATGGTATGAAAGATTCTGCCCAAGATAAAAATAAGGATTCAATAAAAAGCCTTGCCGATCTAGATTTAGATGCCTTAGATGAAAGAGAGGGTCTTAATGAAGAGGAGTTAGAAGATAATACAACAGCCAAATTCGTCTGTCCTGATTGCGGAGAAATCCCAAGAGACGAAGTTTTATTTATTTGTAACAACTGCGAATCAAATGAGATTTTGCACAAAGATGGCGTCTTTGTTTGCCCTCAATGCTTTTACCCTGGGGATAATTTCGAATGTATGAGATGTGGAAACCGAAGAGTGGTAGGCAAATTTTCCGAATAAAGTTACTCTTGAGAATCCAACTCATTAAAGTATCGCTTTAATATCAAACTTGCAGAATAATGGTCATCTACTCGCCTACCCTTTTGAGAAACACCCACATTTAGCATTACTATAGAAGCATCTTTGCTAGTGTAAAACTCATTTACAAACTCCACAGGTAACTTAATCTTTGCCTTTAACAACTTTACAAACTTTCGCACTTCTAAGGATTTTGGCGTCTCTTTGTCATCAGCAGTTAAAGGCAGACCAACAACAATTTTTGAAGCCCCATATTCCTTAACCACACGCGAAAGTTCGGAAATAGCCGTATTCGCATTTTTACCAGAAATAACCCTAATTGGCGAAACTACTCCATCTCTTCCAAATGCGAGGCCTATATTTGCGGTACCATAATCTATACCTAAGATCCCTTCCTCTTTTTGAGAAGGTATTATTTGTTTTGCTCTTTTGGAATGAACTATTTCTGAAGCCATTTAATCTTTTTCTTCCACCTCAATTATAATTCGATCTAAATCTTGGGGCACTTTTTGAGAAAATGGCAAATTGGGCTGTAATTTAAATTCATAAGTATTTAAAGTTCTTATTCCTCCAAGAATTCTAGAGGCCTCAGTTATACTTTTCCCTGCTAATTTGCTTTTTAGATCCTCAATATCAATCGAAGGGATTACTGTTGTTTTTGCTGTAACTTGCAAGTCTGCCTTTGTACTTGTAACTACGGTTTCATCAGAATTTCCAAGAGAAGCGGCTTTTATTTCAATTTTATCTCCAGAAGGCTCAAATGATTCAGGTACAAATTCCTCAAGCAATTGTAAAATTAGCTTTTCCAAAACTTTTTCCGAGTAAGAAAGGCCTGTTGCGTTTGCTGTCTGCCTCACCGTAACCGAAGGAGCCTCATCCCCTGATTTTGCGCCAATTTCTGGGTTTGCGTATGCAACACTGGAAGATCCGTCAATATAAATATATCCTGAACCAACAGAATCAGCCAAATTTTCAGAAGTTTTTTGGACTAAAGCATTTTTTACTTCTACTAAGGCGGAATCAATATCTTCTTGTGAGACCACTTTTATAGTGTCACTAGATCCTCCCTTAAAATCTACAGAACTTTTTGCCACTAGTTCGGTCTTTTTGTAATCGGAAAATTCCAAGGTCTCACCTTTTTCAATGTTATGATCTGGGCCAATATCAGAAGCAACAACTTTGGCACTCTTTTCACCTGGCACCATTACACTTGCAGGATCTTCAGGGTCTTCATACGAAACTGCAGGAACAGTGACTTCCTCATCCAATTTAAAAGCAAATCCATCAAATTCTAAAACTGTACCTTTTTTTAGCTTTATATCTGATTCGGTACGGTTATAAATTAAAACCTCCCCTGAGGCCTTTTCTCCCTCAATTTTTTCTCCAGTTGAATCTTTTGTAATCTCTTCGCTAAACGACTTAGAAACTTGCTTCCCTTTAAATGCCTTAAGCTTTGCATCGGTTTCTTTTGGTAAATCAGCATCTACCAAAACAGTAATACTTCTTGCCAAAGGTTCTGACTTGACTACCAATTTTACATAAGCTTTTTGTGAATTTATAAATCTTGTTGCACCAAAAACTACTCCTCCAAGCAAAAGTAAGCCTATTATTATGGGCAAAATTCCTAACTTTGGACTTGGCAAAGAAATCTTTGGAAACTTAAATGAAGCCAAAGCACTTGTTATTTTTGCAACCGCCCCCACCGAATTTTGCCCGCTCTCCTCCTTTAACTCCCCTCCCAAAACGCCGGAATCCAACTCGCTAACGGCTTCACCCGACAAAGAGCTCAACATCTCCATTCCATTGGCAGAATCAGTAGAAAACGATACTGATTTACCTAATTTCTCCAAACTTTCCTGCAAAAATTCCAAATTTAACCTATTTTCTAACAACAAAGCCCCATTTGGGATAAACACTTCAAAATCAAAATAGCCTAAAACAGCAAGCTCCCCTAAAATTGTATATACATCTTTTCTTTTATCCACAATATATTCCATTTATGACATCTTAAAATAAATATTTCCAAGTGACAAAGGCAAAATCCATTCCAAGGACGCGGAATCCCCACCAAGATCCAAAATCTTTTCGGATAAAGGAGCTTTATAAAACTCGGGAGGCGCTTTAAACGGAACAGATTTATACCAAGGCTCCATTTTTACAAGGTCAATAAAGTCAGAAATATCAAAGCCTTCACCTGTTAAATAAACTTTGGAAGAAAATGTTTTGACGCCAGAAAAACCTGAGAAGACAGTTTCAAGCCCTTCTAGCCAAACCACAGAAAATTTTTCTAAAACTTTTGAAACTTCTGCAGATAAAGGATCACTTAAACTTCCATTTTGATATTTTTTAACAATTTCTACTGCCTCATCTAGGTGAACAGAAAGCTTTCTACAAATTTCTGCAAAAAATCCTGATAAACCTAAATCTATATAATGAGCTCCGACAAGGCTTCCACCAAAGGCAACATAAACTGCAGTTTTTGAAAATCCAAAATCTATTATTATGCAGTTTTTATTTTCTGAATAGTCTTGAATACTATCAAAAAAAGCATATCCAAGGGAAGAAACCCCAATAATTTCTAAGCCTACTTTTTTAGAAACCTTTTGAAGGAAATTTAAATATGAAGATTCCGCAAACGACCCAAACCAAGACAGCTCTAGCTCTTGACCTTCTAGACCAACTGGATCCCTTGTAATTTCATCATCCAATTTAAGTGAGACCTCTGCCGAAGTTATAGGAACAAGATCTGTATCCATATCCCCTTTTTGATTTGCCAAAATATCTTGCGCTCTAAACATGGCGTTTTTCTCCGCCTGAGAATAAAGCTCCTGCACCTGCTCTTGAGAAATTTTTGCGGACTCAGAATTTGAATATCTCACCAAAGACATTAGGTCTATACAGTTTCTAGGAGTAAGCCCAAAAATTGCTTTACTGGGAAGCTCTGCAAATTCTGCTTCCATTTCAGTTAAGAGTTCATCTAAAATTTGCGCAGTAAAAGTTGGTAGGTCGTCAACTGGATCAAAAATATTATCCACAGAAAGGTATTTTGACCTTGCCGAAATCACTTTTAATTGATCTGGCTTTGTTGGGGCTTGCTCACTTGCAAAACCGCTCAACCGAAGGGTTTCCTGCTCTTTGGAAGGGACTTGAAAGTACACAACGCTTACTTTGTAAGGGTCTAAAATAACTCCTAAAAAATCTTGGGAAATGGGGTCGGTGTGACCGGCCTTTTTAAAGTGGAAAGGCAGTTTAAACATTGTTTTGATTATACAAGAGTCTGGGGGGTATATCCAAGATTATTGGAGACGAAAATACAAAATACTCAAAATTTCACAATATTTAGGCACTACAAACAAAAACCTCTGATAATTTCTTTGCAAGAATTGGGTTATGCCCAAAAATCCCTACAGTTTCTTTTCTAATTTTAGGTTTTAACTCCTCAAACTGTTTTGGACTCAAAACACTGGTTATAAACCCTTTCCCCTTTTCAACAAGCACACCAACCCCACTCCAAAAATTTACAGTAGAAGCCTGAGCAGACCTTACATGAATTGCCCATCCAGTCGTATATCTATGTCCTAGAGAAATATCATCCTTTTCATACCAAATTGGGGATACCTCATCTGTCCAACATTCATTACAAAACGCGTCATGAGCCAAAGCTGAGTTTAATATTATCTCTTCTTTATTTTCCACATTTTCTTCAAATTTTATGTTCCTTTCTGCTCTCATAAGCTTTTCTTGTCTAGTAGCTTCTGGTAACTTATCCCAGTTTTTCCCTAATTCTTCAATTCCCCTATCCATTGCAGAAAAAACCTTTTCTTTTGGAGAAATGTCACTTAGTCTTTTATATTGAAGTCTAAAATTGTTAGGAAAATAATTCTGAAAGTAATTCACAAGTTCCGAAAATTGCCTATCATAAAGAGCCACATCCTCATTTGAAATATGATTGACCTTTTCCTCGAACATGGCTACAGAAAAATAATCTAAATTAACACCAGGAGCATAAGCGGCAGAAATTGGCCTTAGGAATTCCCGTAATAAAGCAATATTAAAAACTTCTGCCCAATCTATACCTGGAGCTGTAACAGAATTTGGATTCTTAGTGGCACCAGTGGATAAATCTAAATGTATGGGAATATTTTTACTTAAACATAAACTAATTTTTTCTTTAACAACTCTGTCGTAATCATCGGATGTTTTTGTTGCACGAAACTTGCCAGAGTTTAATTTTTTATAAATAAATTTTTCTATTCCCTCAAACTGGATGGTTTTTTGATCTTCATTAGTTAAAGAATAATTAATGTCGTTTCTTATTAGGTTTTCTATAAAGTCTTGAGCTTTCATAAAATTTTTGGTGGTGGGAGAAGGATTTACACCTCCATCTGTCGCTTATGAAACAACAATGTTAAGTATTACACCATCCCACCGTAAACAGGAATAATTATAGCAAATAAAAACCCTTAAAGTTATTGGCCAATTCTTCTCACTTGTATCAGATCTAGCATCTTATCTTCTATATCAGTCCATACATCTGGCACTATCACTTCCCATCTTGATAGCACCGGATTAACATTATCTCCTGTCAACAAGAGTTCGAGCTCATATATACCTGATTCTAAAATATTAGGATACACGCCTCCAGATACAGGATTGGGTTGTACCTCTGTATCAAACTTCAATATAACTATGTTATTTAGGGGTCTAATAGGGCCTAGATCACAGAAGCGAAAAGACCTTGTTGGAATAGTGACTTTTGTCGGATGGGTATGACTCCATCTAAGATTCATCGGAAGAAATGTTTTTACCAATATTCTATTCCCAGCCTCTGTTTTCCATAAGTTGGAAGCTATTACTTCTACATCATTCGCGGTAATATTACCTACGTTTGAAACTCTTATTCTCAAATATATACATTTACATACAAACTTTCCAGATGGATCTGTTAGGTCAATCAGATGACAATCAGGAGCTACAAGGTTTATCCCCAAATTTAGCGAAGCTCTATTGAACTTTTGTCTAATTCTTTCTTGAAACAAAGCAATTATTACTGCAAAAAATGTGACTAAGACCATCCCTAGTTGTATCCAGTCAGACAAGGATACACAGATAGGGGCACTCTCAGTTGTTTGTACTACCATAGTCAGCATCTAGGCCATTATACCAAGCATTTGTGAAAACAATACAGAATTATGTTTAACCAGGTAGTATCGTTGTTATTTCTTCTGGGGGAATTTCTCCTTCTGTAGGGGTTATCTCAACCTCAGGTTCGGGAGTCTCTTCTCCGACAGGTTCTTGTGGGGAAAAATCAAAGTCTTCTAGGGCATCGGAAAATTCAGTAAACCAGGTAAGGTCATCTGCGACGCCATCTTCTTCCACAGAGGCCTCTTCTTCATCAGCAGAAGTAACCTCCATAACAGCATCAAATCGGCCTCTAATGCCCATTAAAATTGTCACCTGATTCGGCTCTTCCAAAGAGTCTGGGTTCTCCCTAAAGGCAGAAAGTATTTCCAATTCTTGATTTGCAAATCTCATAAGTTGAACACGCTGGTTTTCAAAAATGGCAACTATCGCAGAAATTTCTGCTTCTAACTGGGCACGCTGATCCTCGGTAAGACTTGCAATTAAGGTTCCTTCCCCCAAGATACCTCTCTCAATCAACTGGGTCAGAGCAGTAGCCTCATAATCAGTATTTCTACCGTATGCACTCAAGAATCTTAAATAATTGGTTCTTATATGCGTACGAGCTGCCTCCAATTGAGCCTGTTGTTCTCCACTTAAAACAGGATTCTCCTGCAAATCCTCCAATGAATCCTCCAAAGCTATGAGTTGCAAATGACCATACATCCAGCCTTCCTGCAAAGAGGCCTCACAACTATCCACAGGGGATTCCACTGTTATAGTTTGTGGCTCTATCGAGGTTGCTAATTCCTTAATATCCTGTTGTTTCTTAACTTTTTCATAAGATAAACCGGCATCTTCAAAATTCTTTACCGTCATCTTCAATTGCCTTTTCCATAGGGCGTATTCTTCTGCTGTGTAAGGTACCCATTGAAGCTCTTTATTTACCGTTGCAGGAATCTTGTAATACTTTTTTCCATCTGGAGTTGTTGTTTCTTCTGCTGCTTCCAAAGTCCAAAGCAATTCCTGAGCTTTAATCACAGAATTAGCCGAAGTATCATACATGTAAATATCTTGTCGCACAGGCTTATTGGATGTTGAAGACTCACCATATTTTAAATTAGAATCTCTCCAGCGAATTTCTGAAATGCCAGACACACAAACTTTAACAGGAACAAGTCTCTCCACTGTTTTTCCACGTTTTGTAACTTGGGTACGAACAAACTGCTCTTGCATGAAAAAGGTTTTAGGGGCATCCACTCGTTCATTTCGCCTTCCCAAAAAACCACGGCGTTGTACTTCCAAAGGCTCGCTTCCATCGTTTTTACGACCCCAAGTGTTAACCGTGGGGTTCCCCTTTTCACGCAATGTTCTCTTCATTACCTCAATTTCATCTTGGCGCTTCTTTTTGTAGTATTCTGTGTTTCGATTTTCTCGGGCATCTCGCTCTGCGACTTGTCTCGTTGCTGCTTCTTCAGGGGTTAAAGTTATTTCTGTGGTATTACTGTGTTGCCAAGG
>CAZHSR010000010.1:0-23974 GCA_964535155.1 uncultured Candidatus Saccharibacteria bacterium | reverse complement strand
GTTAAAATTGTGCCTATCATTTCGGAATATTCCTCCATAATGGCTTCTTTTTCTGTCTCACGGATTTTTTGCAAAAT
This sequence comes from uncultured Candidatus Saccharibacteria bacterium, assembly GCA_964535155.1. Taxonomy (GTDB): domain Bacteria; phylum Patescibacteriota; class WWE3; order UBA101185; family UBA10185; genus JAGPFW01. The sequence goes on along the minus strand of CAZHSR010000010.1, from coordinate 23,897 downwards.
TACTTGTTTTGCGGTTTGAGCTGCAATTCTTCCAAACCCAGAAGGGGTTACATCCTTTCCGTCTTTAAAAACTGCGGCTTCACCTGTTGCAGGGTCTAATTCTGCTGTAATTTCAACATCAGCAGCCAATCCCTCACCAAAATCTTTTCTGTAAGCCATTATTAAAGCTTCTTGGATAGATTCCAAAACAACTTCCACAGGAATACCACGTTCTGCGGCTACTTGGTTTACTGCTGCATAAAATTCTGTTGTTACTGCCATATTCTTATTGTAATCCTATTCTATATATAAAGAAAGTGGGTTTCCCCACTCTTTTACAACTTTTAACTTTTCTAACAATGATAAATTAGCACACTTGTAGTTGCAGGTCAAACTGATAAAATGGTCTTTAATGCCCAATAAATTTTCTGGTCTTACAACCCAAAAAGCTCAAGAATTATTAAAACAATATGGTCTTAATGAAATTGAAGATCGAAACAAGATAACTCCATTTCAAATTTTAATGCGTCAAATAAAGAGTAATTTCATGGTGTACATGCTTTTTGTAGCAGCAATAACTTCTTTTATTGTAGGAAAAGATATTACTGCTTACACAATTTTGGCAGTAATTTTTTGCGTCATTATTGTTGGATTTGTGCAGGAATACAAAGCGGAAGAGTCGGTTAGTAGCCTAAAAAAGCTTTTAATGCCTGTAACTATTGTTTTAAGAGATGGTCATAAAGTGGAAGTCCCTTCGGAAGAGATAGTACCAGGTGACATTTTGGTCCTTGGAAATGGAGAAAAAATTCCTGCGGATGCTGTAATTTTGGAAAGTCGAGATTTGCGAGTAAATGAGGCTGCTTTAACAGGTGAATCAAGGGAAGTTACAAAGAAAGCGATTGAATGTGACCCTATTCTTTTGGAAGATCCAAAAACATGTGAGGCAGAAATAAATGATGAAAATACAGTACTTATGGGAACCTTTATTGTTAATGGAAAGTGCCTTGCAAAAGTAATTCACACGGGAATGAATACAAAATTTGGGGAAATTGCACATCTTATTTCTAGTGCCGAAAAAGAACTTCCATTACAAAAAAAGGTAAATGACATTGCCAAAGTAATGGTAGTTATTGCTATAGTCTTTTCCGTTTTAACAGCCGTTCTAATGGTTATAGAAGCTCCTGTTATAAATCAAGCCTTAATAGTGGACGCCTTAATTTTAATGATAGCCATAGCCGTTTCTGCCTTTCCAGAAGGATTTCCTGTAGTCCTAATTACCTCCCTTGCAATGGGAGCAAAAAGGATGTCTGACAAAAATGTCATTGTAAACCGAATGTCTATTATAGAAACTCTTGGCGAAACAACAGTCATTTGCACAGATAAAACGGGCACTATTACCAGAGGAGAAATGACAGTTAAATTTATTTTTGCTGACAACACTTTGTACGAAGTTGAAGGCACTGGCTATGTAGCACATGGAAAAATTACTAAAGACAAAAATCCCATCGATTTGGCAAATTCCCAAGCTATAAAGCTTTTAATTGAGTCTGGAGTAGTTTGTAACGACGCTCAAATTGAAAGAACTGGAGACGACCATGAATATAGAGGCTTAGGCACTCCCACCGAGGTGGCCTTACTAGTACTTGGAGCAAAAGCTGGCGTTTTTAAAGAAGATCACAATGGCGAAATTGGGGGCGAATACCCCTTTAATTCGGAAAGAAAAATGATGTCCGTTTTATACACTGCTGAAAATGGTGAAAATATTGTTTATACAAAAGGCGCTCCCGAAATTTTAATTGAAAAATGTACCAGAGTTTTAAAAGACGGAAGAGAGGTTGAATTTAGTCCTGCTTTAAGAGCCAAACTAGAAGAAATGCAACAAGAAATGGCAAAACATGCTTACAGAACTTTGGCAATAGGGTATAAAAAACTAGCGTCGTTAGATAGAGATTACAAAGAGGAAGATTTTGTGTTCTTGGGCGTGGTTGCATTGGAAGACTCCCCTCGCCCAGAAGTAGCAGAAGCTATTAAAACTGCGGAAAGGGCTGGGATAAAAGTAAAAATGATAACGGGAGATAATAGAGAAACCGCTGCAGCTATTGCCAAGCAAATCGGCTTAAATGGTAGCGTTTTAGTTGGAAAAGAAATAGACGCCTTAAGCGATGAAGAACTTTCCATAGCAATTAAAGAGGCTCAGGTTTTTGCAAGAGTCACTCCAGAACATAAATTAAGAATAGTTAGGCTCCTAAAAACTCACGATGAAATTGTTGCCATGACAGGGGACGGTGTAAATGATGCCCCTGCTTTAAAAGAAGCTCATATTGGGATTGCCATGGGTAAAACAGGTACGGATGTTTCTAGATCCACGGCGGATTTAACCTTAAAAGATGACAACTTTAGCAATATTATTCATGCCGTAGCAGAAGGGCGAACTATTTATAACAATATTAGAAAATTTGTTTCTTACCAGTTATCAGCCAACATTGCGGAACTTCTAATCCTTCTGGTAGGCGTTGTTTTAGCCCCCAGATTAGGTTGGGGCATGCCAATGCTTTTGTCTATCCAAATTTTATTTATGAACCTTGTAACCGATAATATCCCTGCCATAATGTTAGGCTTAAATCCAACTTCAAAAGACATAATGCTTGAGTTGCCAAGAAAAAATTCTGGGATTTTAAATAAGTCATTGTATATAGCCATTGGAATTTCAGGATTGGTAATGGCAGTGTTTACTTTGTTGGCATACTATTTGGACTTTAATATTTTTGGAGAATCGCAGGAATTTGCAAGGACAACAGCTTTATTAGCACTAATCATAATGGAAATAGTTGCCGCCTTTGCATTTAGGTCGTTTAGAAAACTGGTTTTAACAAGATCGCCTTTTGTAAATATGTCGCTGGTTTGGGCTTCGGGAGTTTCGGTGGTGGCAACTTTAATAATTATGTATGTGAAGCCCGCTCAAGTGATTTTTGGAACTGTAGCCGTGGGGCTGACTTCTTGGAGTATAGCAATTGGTGTGAGTTTGGCTTTGACTGTGATTTTGGATGTGACTAAATACTTTGCAAATAGGACGGCGGGGTATGTGAGGGATACGAGGTAAAAAATACTCCAACTAATTTTGATTTGTGTTTTTTTGGAGATTTTGTATAATAAGGGAAGATAAAAACTGGTGAGCGAGCGTGATGCCGCGACCCAGTTTTTTCTTTTATTTACCCCAATTTTTAAACTTAATTTGATCAGTCTTAATCTCTAACTCGTCTCTGTAATAAGAGGAGATAACATCTAGCTTGTGTTCTCTTCACAACTAAAAGTCCAGTTTTTACCAACACAGAATGTTTATTATGCCTAAAATACTGTTTTAGAGATAAAAAAAGCGAGATGAACACACAAAGAAAAATTGTGTATAACATCTCGCCAAGAGGGGCGGGAGAGATTAAAACTTAAAGCCTTCTCCTACCTCGTACTCGTATGGCCCCCAGGAATTCCCCGGCTTGAGAGGAAACATGAGCCGACCTAGCTGATCCATGAACCAATCCATGATGGGACCAAGCGCCGAAGGCGAGACCATGCCATATTCTCGTTGGAGTCGCTGATAGCGAACCTTGCTGAGAATCTCAGCGCATTCGGGGGCCCTAGCAGCGTACTCACCACGGACTGTTAGGGTTTCCCCTTCTAGTTTCATGGTGACCGCAAGATTCATCCCGCGAACAAAAAGAACCTTTCCCAAAGTGTCTTGGCACATAGTAGCCTCCTTTTGAAGTGAAAAGACCAGAAGTGTCACAAGAGAAATTATTGTGACAACGAAAACAACCCAAAGAGCGATCTCAACCTTCTTGTAGGACATGATAACCTCCAGATTCTAGTTTTAGATACAGGGAAATTATACTACACTATGGGGTATTTAGCAAGAGGGAGATTTGGCTTTTGTAACTATGAAAACTCTAATCTAACCTTCCAAGATCACCCCTCACCTCAAAAACCTACCAATCAACCCACCCACAACTTGAGTTGCAACTACAACCAAAACACTTACCAACAAGTGTTCAAAAACCACTCCCAAAGGCTTTTCTCCCCTCTTCTTGGCTATTACAAAGCTAAAAACTCCAATTACTAATCCTGCCCAAATCATGCTGGCAATTATCGCTATTCCGTATTCTAAAAGCAAAAAAGGCAATACAAAGGACAAAGCGGAGACCATTTTAAAAAAGAATGTGGAAAAAGTGGCTTTCCAAATATAGGAATTGCTTTTTGTACCAGTGGATTCTTCGGTTATGTGAATGCCTAAAGCATCAGAAAAGGCATCGGCGAGGGCAACAGTTAAAATACCGCCAATAACCACAACCTTGGAATGTGTTGTAGCATTAAGGCCAACTATCACTCCAAGAGTTGTGATTACTCCAGAGGTTAATCCAAAGCCTAAACCTACTTTTAATGGATCTTTCATAGGATTATTATACTATTCATTTTTATAATCTACTCGCACACTTAATTCATGCTTTGGATGGGCATCTGTGTAATCTTTTAGAAGCTTGGCATAAACCGAAGAGATTTCGGCCAACCTTTTTAATTCCAAATCTCCACCAGATACTCCCGCATCTTGCCCTCCAACCACCACTTTAGGATCCACCACACGCAACTTTTTTGGATACACCTCCTGTGGATTTTCCGTGTCCTCATAAACAATCATCCTATTGTTATACTTTGCAAGCCAATCCTGAACCTTTTTATCCTTGGAGGTCTGCAACTTTTCCACCAAATAAACATCCTCCGAAAACCAATCCTCTTCCAAAAGAGTTCCCGATTCAACAGCATATTTAACCAAGTTTCCAAAATCATTATTAAAATGCGCCTCTGCGGGACATCCGTAATACATTAAATTCAGCAGGTAAAAGCAAAAAGAATACAAAAACGCCGCTTCCTCATTTGCAAAAACAAATTCCGAATTTTGCACCGTTAAGCCTTGCAAAATTTTATCCGCTTGTTGACGCGACAAAATCTGCAAATGCAAACCATCTCTTATTGTGTAATCAAGCCTATCTGCGCAAATATCGGGAAGATTATTTTCCAAAAGTGGAAAATTATGCTCATTTAAAATGTATTCTGGATCAAATCCCAAATCCGCCACCAACTCTTTAAGCCCAGACTCTTCCAAAAACCGATGGTGTTGAAGCTCATGAAATTCTGTGCCATCATATTTTCCTAAAAAAGCATAAGTGGAAACATGAGAAAGCGCTGTGTGAGCCACATCGTGAATAAGGCCCGCAATTTGCTCTTCTTTTGGCGCATTAAAATGTTTTAGTAAAAGGTAAACTCCCACCGAATGATCATAACTGGTAGCATTTCGTTTTTGCTCAAACAAATAGCCATAAGTTGAAATCCAAATTTTTTTGAGGCGTTGAAGGCTTGGGTGCTGAATTATCTGGAGTATGTCGGGATCGGTTATTTGTGGGTTTTGCCAGATGATGTCGTAAAATGGAGTTTTTATAGGCATGGGGGAAGTATATCAAGACGAGTGAGTCTATCTCAACAGTTGTAAAATTAACCCAATAATCCTTTCCTTATCCTTGGGAGAACTTTCGGCCACTAGCAAAGTCAGAGCTGCAAGAGCTTCTGGTGTTATTTTGTCTTGAGGTAAAACTTCACATTGATTTAAAAACCAGATAAAAACAAATGCGCCACTTCTCTTATTACCATCTACAAAGGGATGATTTTTAACAAAGAAATATAAAAGGTGAGCCGCCTTTTCTTCAACAGTAGCATATACATCCTTCCCAGAGACCGACTGATACACATTGCCAATTATGCTCTCAATACTTTCTTTTTGTCTTTCCTGAGCAAAAAGACTAGATGCAACCCCTTGTTTAAATAGAGTTTCCTTTAGCTTGTTTAGAGCTTCTCTCAGATCATCTGCGGTAACATGCAAATCTCTGGTAGTAAAACCAGATTTAGGAAGGTTAGTTTTATCGTATGAATCAATAGAAAGCCATGTATTTGCAAACAGTGTAACAAGCTCCAAGGCATCATTTGCCTTAAAAATATAAGGATCCGCAGTATTTATGAGGCTTTTTGTTGTCTCTACAGCTTGTAAGAATTCTTTATAGTTTTTTGAAATTCGTTTTTTGTTGAGAGTATAGCCCCTAACAACATGCTCGTGGAGAGTTCTAGTTGCCCACTGACGAAACTTTGTTGCAGTTTTTGAATTGACTCTATACCCAACGGATAGTATCAGGTCCAAATTATAGTAATCAATTTCTCTTGTAACTTCTCTATCTCCCTCGGTTTGAACTGTTGCAAATTTTGCAACAGTTGCATGAGGCTCTAATTCTCCTGAGGAGTAGACATTCTTTATATGACGAGAAATACCCGATTTATGCGTTTCAAAGAGATCCGCTATTTGTTGTAAACTGGCCCAAAGCGTTTTGCCTGAAACATCCCCTTTAAAGGCTATTTCTCCGCCCTTACCTTGATATAAAACAATATCTTTATTCATTATATTTTGATTATATCAGTTCGAATTCTCTAGTGGTTTATATTCTAAGTGCTGTTGCCAAAGCTAAAACCTTGGCTGGGGAGCAGGGATTTGAACCCCAATAACAGCATTCAGAGTGCTGTGTCCTACCATTAGACGACCCCCCATCGCTTAAGAACCCATCAATAGAGTTTTCTGCCATACAATAAGCCATATAATACCATTTTCCCATCAAGACATGCTAAAATCATTATGCACAAGTGCATTTATAAACTTTTTAAACTGCCAAAAGCAAAAGAAAGGAATTTTTTAAAATGAGTGAAACTAAACACAAAGAACAAAAAGTGGGCGTATTTGTGGACGTCCAAAACATGTATTATTCCGCAAAAAACTTGTATCAAGGGAAGGTAAACTTTGCCGAGGTATTAAAGGCAGGGGTTGCAAGGCGTCGCTTAATTAGGGCTTTTGCATATGTTATTCGTGCCGATGTTGGGGCAGAAAAGGAGTTTTTTGAAGCTCTTAATAAAATTGGATTTGAGGTAAAAGAAAAGGATTTGCAAATTTTTTATGGCGGGGCAAAAAAAGGAGATTGGGATGTGGGGCTTTGCATGGATGTTATAAGACTTTTACCAAAAATAGATGTTATGGTTTTGGTCTCTGGTGACGGCGATTACACAGAACTTTTAAAGTATGCTAAAAGCCAGGGAGTAAAAACGGAGGTTATTGCTTTTGGTAAAACTACTTCCAAAATGCTTGTTGATGAAGTTGAAGAGATGATTGATATGTCTGAAGATATATCAAAGTTTTTAATTGGCGGAAAAAAGCAAATTGTTAATCATTCCAAAGTAACAGAAATTAAACCTGAAGTAGCTCCTAATATTGTTCCTGGGATCGTTCCAGAAGGTATTCCAAATGATGAAATAAATCAAGTTCAAAATGCCCAAGAAAATTGATAAAGTAAAAACCTACAAAACGATTCTAATCTCTTCCCTTGTCCTTGCCCTATTATTTTCCCTTTATCATGTGGTTTATGCCAATAAGATCATTCCTGGAGTCACGGTTGCAGGGGCAGCCATCGGGAGGAAAACAGCAAAAGAGGCTCAAGCGGTTTTGGAAACTTTGGTCAAGGCTCAAGAAAAAATAGAAATTAAGGATTCGCAGGAAAATTTAACTTTTGAGCTAAAAATGACCGAAATTGACCTTGAGTATAACGTGGAAAACACTGTAAGAGAGGCTTTTCTAATTGGAAGGTCAAAAAACTTTCTAAGAGATTCCAAAAATAAATTGCTAGGGCTTGTTACAAAGATAAATCATCCCGTTGCTTTTGTTCTAGATGAAAATATTTTGAATCAAAAACTAAATCAAATTAAGGGAAAAGTTGATGATCCCTCTGAAAATGCGTTTTATTACCTTGATGAAAATGAGGATTTGCAAATTCAAGTGGAGAAGCATGGGCGAAAGGTTGATGGTGAAGAATTTAAAGAATTGATTGTAGCAAAAATTGGAAAGGCCGATTTTTCTCAGTTGCAACTGCCAATTAAGCCTGATACCGCAAATATAACCCGGGTGGATTTGGAAAAAATTAAACATCAAGTAAAACCTTTGTTGGCGGAAGATCTAACAATAAAACATGGTGAAAGAACTTGGGAAATTGATCCTGCAGAAAAGCTGGATTTTTTGGAAGTAAAAAAAGAGAAAAATAATTTAAAACTTGGAATAAATAAACAAGTTTTGTCTTCTTATGAACGGTATTTAGAAGCACAAATTAATATTTTACCTCGTGGAAAAGTTAATGAAGAATCCCCAGATGGAAAGGTTTTAAATTTTGAGCTCTTGGGAGAAGGGGAAGAGCTTAACGCCCAAGTTTTCTTTTCCGATTTTGAAAAGGCTTTTTTTGACGGCAAACAAGAGGTTGTACTTGCCACAAGGGTCACAGAAAAAACAGCGGATGTTACTAAATATGGCATAACAGAGCTAATCGGATATGGCGAATCAAATTATGCAGGATCTTCTGCTTCTAGAGCTTCAAACTTAATTTTAGCAGCAGAAAAAGCCAGTGGAGTCTTAGTTCCCCCAGGGGGAATTTATTCTTTAAATAAATCGGTTGGACCAATTAACGCAAGCACTGGCTTTAAGTCTGCTTGGGTTATTGCCAGTGGAAGAACCGTTTTAGGCGCAGGCGGAGGGGTCTGCCAAACTTCTACTACCCTTTTTAGGGCCACTTTAAATTCCGGATTGCCTGTTGTGGAAAGACATGCGCATGATTACCGAGTTGGTTATTACGAAAAAGATCAGCCAACTGGACTTGATGCCGCAATTTACCAACCTTCGTTGGACATGAAGTTTAAAAATGACACGGAAAATTATGTATTGGTGCAAGCACATGCAATTCCAGAGGAGACAAAGTTGGTCTTCAAAATTTATGGAACTCCTGATGGAAGAAAAGTTGAGATAACAGAGCCAGTTATAACAGGAGTTTCCCCGCCGCCTCTGGCTGAATATCAAGAGACAGATACTTTAAGAAAGGGCGTTGTACAACAAATTGATTTTGCTGCTTGGGGAGCAACTTCTGTATATTCTAGAAAAGTGACAAGGGATGATGAGGTTTTATTTGAGGAAACTTATCGAAGTGTTTACAGGCCTTGGAAGGCAATTTTTTTGGTGGGAACAGCGGAATAATCTACAAAGTCTATTTAGCTCCACCCAACAAATTAACCAAACAAGTCTCTCCTTTACCCTGAAGGTTTTCTATAAAAAAGTTTATATTTAAAAATAGGTCTTCCTTGGAATAAGAGGTTAATAAGTCGGTTTCAAAATATTCGGTGGAAACTTTTGTCCAACCATTATCTTTTAAAATTGTTTCGTAATAGTAAGAATGTATATCGTTGCATTTTTCTGGAATCACAAACGAGATGTTTACAATGTCAGGAGCATAGGTGGCACTTATTTCTTGAGCCTCTGCAGGAGCGGGCAAAAAAGCAAAGGGCCCAGATATTGAGGAACCTTTCACTTTTGGGGCTGTGGAAACTTCGGATGGGAGTGGGGCATAAGCAAATGAAACATAACTTAAGGAAAGTGTTCCAAGTGTGAGGAAAAATAGCAGGTAAAGTTTTTTGGCAAAATCCATAATGGGTAAATTATACCAAGTTCGAAAAAATCTTTTTTTAAAGCAAATTTAGGGATTTTTTAAAAAGGCTTTAGATATTTCATCAACTCCCAAGCCAATTTGTCTGGATCATGGCGAATTAAGCTTCGTTTTAAATTATCCCCTTTTGGCTTCTCAAAAACTAAATCTGAGGCAAGACTTTCTCTTATTACTAAGTAATCAGTATCTTCTAGATCGTCTTCCACAGGTTTTCCATTTTCTTCTTTATATAAATCCAAGGCCTCTTGAGGATACTTTGTATTATCCACTAAAACTGCATCAGGTAACCTTTGGGCATATTTAACAATTTCTGAGACAAAATCAGAGGCCTTAAATCCTGTTGTTTGACCATGCTTTGTCATTAAATTTACAACATACGCCAATTTAGCATTTGTTTTTTGCAAAGCAGCAGGGACACCCTTTACAGCAAGATTTGGCAAAATACTTGTAAATAAGTCTCCTGGACAAAAAATTACTAAATCCGCATTTAAAAGGGCTTGAGTAACGGAAGGAAGACAGGTTGCCTCTGGCTCCAGCCATAAATCTTTAACCCTCTGGAAGCAATCATGGGTTTCTGAGGGCTCGTCTATTTGATGCTCTCCTTTCAAAATTTCTCCATTTTCATATTGAGCAATCAATGTCACTGGAGTTGTGGTCACGGGCAAAACCCTTCCTTTGATGCGCAAAATTTTTGAGGCATAAGCCAAAGCTTTTTCTTCCGATCCTAAAATATCCGTAAGAGCAGTTAAAAATAGATTTCCAAAATTGTGCCCTTTTAAACCTGCCTCTCCTTGCGAAAAACGATACAAAAAAAGTTGGCGTAAAACTTGCTGATCATCATCGTCTGGGGAAAGTGCTACTAAGGCCATTCTAAAATCTCCTGGGGGTAAAATGCCAAATTGATCGCGCAATCTTCCAGTGCTACCGCCATCATCAGCAACAGTAACAATGGCAGTTAAGTCAACGGGAAATTTTTTAAGGCCGGAAAGTACAGTGAATGTGCCTGTACCTCCTCCAATAACTACAACTTTTTTCATAAATCTGTAGAATAAACTACAAAGGTATTATATAGCATGAATGATAATAAAAATCTGCCATTAGAAGAAACTCCAGAATATAAATTCTTGTTAAAACTGGAACTGCCTAGAAATGATTTTGCTATTTTTGGAAGCGGCCCCATGATTGAGCGAGGCTTAAAACCTTTAATTAACGACTTAGACATAATTGCTAGGGGAAAAGCTTGGGAAATTGCAACAAAATTTGGTGAAGTTATGGAGACCCCATTTAAAAGGGGAAAAATGGTGAGTCTTTTAAATGGAAAAGTGGAAATATTTAATGACTGGGTCTCTGAAAAATATGATGTGAATGCCCTTATTGATAATGCAGAAATGCTAAATGGAGTTAGATTTGTTAAATTGGAAGAAGTCTTACATTACAAGGAAGAGTTGGGGCGTCCAAAGGATATTGAGGATATAAGAAGCATAATTGACTATGAGATAGAACAAGTCACTTCCCGTGACAATACTTAAACTTCTTCCCGCTACCACAGGGACAAGGGTCATTTCTACCCACAACATTTTCTGCTGAACCCACCTCTTTTACCTCTATTGTTCTTCCCAAAGAATCGGTCACCTTCCTTTGAGCACCTTCTTGCATTAAAGCCATTTCCTCAGAAACTCCTGATTCCAAAGACCCTTGTTTATAACTTGCTTGCGCCATTTGCTTTTCCAAAATCCTTTCGGAGTCACCTTTTTTTCCACCCGCATCCTCAATTCGAATTTTTGACAACCGATCCGCAATTGAGGCATACATTTGTTGCACCAAAAGCTCAAACCTTGCATGCCCTTCCGTTTTATATTCCACCATTGGATCGCGTTGCGCATAACTTCGGAGGCCTATCCCTTCCTTTAGCTGATCCATATCTACCAAATGATCCATCCACATTACATCTATTACTGGCAGTGAAAGCTGTGCTAGGATCTGCAACCATTGCCCTTTGCCAACCTTTTGCTCATACTCCTCCCAAACCGAAGGGTTAAAACCCGCCTTTGCCTGGAGCTGTTGCAAAAGCCAATCCTTGTGTGTCTCATCGCCTGAGGTCACCTCTAAAATCCGACGACGCAACTTATATACAACCTCTCGATGTACATTCATAACATCATCCATTTCCACCAAGGATTTACGACGATCAAAGTTAAAACCTTCCACCTTCTTTTGCGCATTCTCAATGGACTTGCTCACAATTCCTGCTTCCAAAGGCGTATTATCATCCAGACCAAAACGGTTCATTAAAGCTTCTACTTTTGCCCCGCCGAAAATTCGCATTAGGTCGTCTTGCAAGGAGACAAAAAAGCGAGAAGACCCAGAGTCGCCTTGCCTTCCAGACCGCCCTCTCAACTGATTATCTATTCTTCGCGACTCATGTCGCTCCGTACCAATTACATGCAAACCGCCTGCCTCTTTAACCTTTTCCTGCTCTTCTTTTGTTGGCGGATCCCCTCCCAAAATAATATCAACTCCTCGTCCTGCCATATTTGTAGAAACTGTAACAGCACCCAACCGTCCTGCCTGCGCAATTATTAAAGCTTCTCTTTCGTGATTTTTAGCGTTTAAAATCTCATGTGGGACTTTCTTTCGTTCCAAAAAAGAGTGTAATAATTGGCTTTTCTCCACCGAAGTAGTTCCCACCAAAACTGGTTGACCTTTTTTATGTCTTTCTTCAATTTCATCTGCAACAGCCTTAAATTTGCCTGATTCCGTTTTATAAACCAAATCATTATGATCAATTCTTGCTATTTGTGTATGCGTTGGAATAACTAAAACATCTAGGTTATAAATTTTCTTAAATTCTTCCGCCTCTGTTGATGCTGTACCTGTCATACCAGCCAATTTTTTATACATTCTAAAATAGTTTTGATAAGAAATTTCTGCTAAAGTTCGCGATTCCTCCTGAATTTGCACTCCTTCTTTTGCCTCTATTGCCTGATGAAGTCCTTGTGAATACCTATTGCTAAATAAAAGTCGCCCTGTAAATTGATCAACAATTATTACTTGCCCTTCTTTTACAACATAATCCTTGTCCCGCTCATACAAAGTGTTAGCAATTAGCGCCTCCTCAATTAAATGAACCATTTCAAAATCTTGCTCGTATAAATTACTTATTCCTAAAAGCTTTTCCACCTTTCTAATTCCCAGTTCGGTTAATGTGGAATTTCTAAACTTTTCATCCACTTCATAATCTGTGCCTTTTAATAAAGTCTTAACAATGTTATTGGCTTCATGATAACGGTCTGTTGGTTGTGCATGAGAAGTAGAAATAATTAAAGGCGTTCTTGCCACATCAATTAAAATGGAGTCAACTTCATCTACTATGGCAAAATTATGTACGCCAAATTCATTGTTGGGACAGGTTTGCACCAGCTCATTAAGCTGATATTTCATGTTATCTCGTAAATAATCAAATCCAAATTCATGATTAGTTCCATAAGTAATGTCGCATTTATAAGCTTCTTGGCGCTCTACTTCTTTTAGATACTTTGCATAATCATCTTGAAAGGCTGGGTTTTCATTTGCAGGGTCATAGACATAGGCTTTTTCTTGCATAATTACGCCTACAGAAAGCCCTAGTTTTGTATAAACAGCTCCCATCCAACCAGCACCATGTCTTGAAAGATAATCATTTGGGGTTACAAGGTGGCAACCATCGCCTGTTAAACCGTTTAAATATAAGGAAAGAGTGGCAGTGTTTGTCTTTCCTTCTCCTGTTTTTTGCTCGGCTACTTTACCTTGATGAAGGGCAATTCCAGCTATTATTTGGACATCATGTAACCGAATGTTTTGGACGCGTCTTGTGGCCTCTCTAACTAGGGCAAATGCTTCGGGGAGAATTTGGTCTAGAGATTTTTGCTTTTCTTTATAGGCTTTGTTGGCAAGTTCTGCCTTCCATTGAGAGGTTTTTTCTATAATTTGCTGATCTGTAAGGGATTTAAACCCTTCCTCAAAGGAATTTACCTTGTCTAAAATTGGACTGATTTTCTTAAGTTGTTTTTCGTTGGTGTCAAAGAATACACCGAATATTTTTTCTAGCATGTATAGGGGATTATATCATTGATATGGAATAAGAAGAGTTTGCAAATTTATGTGAACTACTATACTAAAATTAATTATAAAATTGAAAGGAAAAATCAATGAAACCAAGTGAAACGGAAGATTATGCACCAAGAGAGATCACTCATGAAAACTTTTTAGGGCTTTTGCCAAATTTTGGAGGTGAAAAGGGACAGAGAGTAACCCAAGTGGCAGAAGAAATCGTAAGGGAGGAATACAATAGAAGAGAGGAAAGAACACATGCTGATAATCGAGAAGAAGGAGTTTGGGGGGTTGACTTTAAAGAATTGGCAAAATTTGCTACTGGTCCTTTGTGTGAAATACCCGAAAGAACAGGGGGTTTTACAGATGTATTTACCAATTTAGAAGGAAATATTCGCCATTTAGAGGCAGATATTGCTGAGGATGTGCTAACTGATAAGGTCGAGAATTATCTTCATGGCATTACCAGGGAAGAGCGAAAGGAAAGAGGGAAAATTCCACAAAGTGTGTTTGATGAGAGAGATGGGAGAAAAACTGCCCTAGAAACAGAAAAAGCAAAACTGAGACTTTATAATGCTCTAGAGGGAAGAGAATAAGTTATAGCAACAAAACAAGTCACTAATAAGGCGATTTCCAATGCATGTTTGTTTCCTAAAGTTGACCAGAAGCAATGGCCTGTAATACTTGTTCCTTAAATCTTTCTTCATTGATGCCAGGAGCCTTAAGATTTGCCTCTAGTTGTTCATCAAAAGTGCCCTCCCGACCAACAAATTCGTATTCCTGTCCCTTTGATGTCAAGGCACCCACTCTTAGAAAGATACCATTTCCTACGGGGTATTCATGCCCTAAAGAATGGGGAGGCTCAGTGCCCTCCAAGATTTTGCGCAAACTGGCTACTAACTCAAGGGTTTCCCCTACATTAGTTCCTTCGGTATAGTCATGATTTGGATATATTGTGATCGTCTTAGAACCAAAAACAGATTGAGGGTCCCATCTATCGTAAAGCAATGCCTTAAAGGAGGTCTCTCTAGACGCACAAAGTCGGGCAATAGCAAGGACTTGGGAAGGATATGCGTCGGAATCTAAATCTAGAGCAACATGTATCTTTATACCAACTCCAGGGTACTGTTCTTCAAAAGAAGTCTCTGGAGCATTCAGATACACAGTACTATTATCAATATGATTGGTGTATTCTGGATGAACCGCTTTAAGCCCATCTGCTACCATCAAAAGTTCCACCGTTCTAGTACCAGGTAAAGAATTGGGTTCTCCAAAAGTATTAATATATAGTTGTGTTGCTTCTCCTACCAAAGGAGAGATTTCAGGTGTATTTAATTCATCTTTTAAAGGCATGGTTTAAATATAGCATTTTATTAAAAATCCAAAAACCTCATTTTGGGATAATCCCTTGAACGAGATGTTACAAACAATAATGTGATAAAATATGTTTTATATTCTAAGTAAAGGGAGGTAAACAATGTTGGGAAGTACTTGGAGAAAAATTGTTGAAGGATTCTTTCTCTTTAACATCCGCAGATGCCAAATTTGTGGGAAGTGGTTCATATGGGGAAAAACTGGGGTCTACACAGGTACAAAAAGACCTTGGAAGTGCAATGATTGTTGCAACACATCTGAACGGTGGAAATAAGGAGGAGAAATGTGTAGATGGCTAGAGGAATGGTGGGGAGAAAACAGGCTCTTCCTTCAACGAAAGAGATGTTCAAAATGCAAAAAGCTTTTTCGCTGGGGCAGGGATGGAGTGCTTTTTAGTGGAGGGATCTATAGGTGTGATTCCTGCGCAAAAGTAAAGCGCACTGATAAAGGAGTGACACTACTATGAAAACTCTACACAAAAAGCGCAAACCTTATCAAAAAGGTAAGGGTAGTCGGGTGAAGTGTGGAATATGCAAAAAGTTTGTAAGGTATGGCATAGATGCAGTATGGGGAGGGGGTATATATCCCTACATCTGCGACCTCTGTGCCCATGTCAAAAGATCCCCCTCTGGGGAAGCAACATTAGTAATCAAATCCTAAGACACCTAGTCTTAGGATTTTTTTTGCTAAAGAATCAAAAATAAAAGCAACAAAACCAACCCCACCCGATAAGCCACAAAAGGAATAAGGGAGTTTTGCTTTAAGAATTTCATTAAAAATTTTATGCATAATAAACCCGCAAAAAAGCTTGTAAAGATTCCTATCAAGGCTTCTTGCCAAGAAAAAGCTACTAAACCTGTGCTACTGGAAGCCAAAAGCATTTTTGCCAACTGCAAAAATCCTGCTCCTAAAATCAAAGGAACGGAAAGTAAAAAGGAAAACCTTGCCGCTTCTTCCCTTTTTAAACCGTAAAATAAACCTCCAGAAATTGTTGATCCTGAACGAGAGAAACCGGAAAATAGAGCTAAAACTTGAAATAAACCAATAAAAAAGGCTCCTTTATATGTTAACTCTTTCTCAGTAGAATCTTCAGGCAGAACTTGGGCACGCTCAGCCCTTCGCCTAAACCAAACCTCCGCAAGAAGCATTAGCAAACTTCCCAGGAATAAAAATAAAACTACAGACTCAACCGAACGAAAAGTGCTTTCAAACCAATCTTCAAAAAGAAATCCTGCTATACCTGCTGGCAAAATTCCAAGGAAAATCTTTAAACCTAAACCTTTTAAATCCTTTAAAACACCAACTAAATCTTTCCAAAAGTAAGCTACCAAGGCCAAACCTGTTCCTAAATGCAACATGACATCAAAAATCAAGGAACCACTTCCCCACCCTAAAAAATTGGAAAAAATTATTAAATGACCCGAAGAAGAAACCGGCAAAAATTCAGTTGCGCCTTGCACAATCCCCAAAATTACCGCGCGAATAAATGGCATATGAATTTTAAGCCCTTCCGTAAATTAAAATATTGTCGGAATTTGTGTAGCCTGCCACAATTTTTGTTTTTACATCAGAGAAAAAGCCTTCTACAAGGCCTTTAAATGCATTAGCGGATTCTTGATATTCGTCTAAGTAAATTCGGTTGAAAATGACAAGACCTGTTGGTAAAGCCAAGGCTTTAATAGCACCTAAAAAATTACCAGAAGAGGCAAGATCAGGAAAGTCATCGCCTAAAACTGTATCCACAACAATTACATCAAAAGTTTGTTTGTTTATTCCATAAGTTTCTGGGTCAACAACAAATCTAAAGGCGTCATCTACAATAATTTTGTGATTTCCAATGGAGTCTAGGTCAAAGTATTGTCTTGCCAAATCCACAATTACCTGATCAATTTCCACACTGACCATATTTGCCTCTGGAAAAGAGTCATGAACAAAATGTTGCATAGTACCTCCACCAAGCCCTAGAACTAAAACATTCCGCGGGGACATTTCAACCGTTTGCTCTTTTATGATATTTAATGTTTCACCCCAACAAAGTTTTGCGGCATTTTTTGAGTTCTTGCTTAAAGACTGAACAAAATTATCAACGCTTAGCTTTAAAACATCGCCTGATTTCA
The DNA here is from genome assembly GCA_964535155.1 of uncultured Candidatus Saccharibacteria bacterium. GTDB lineage: Bacteria > Patescibacteriota > WWE3 > UBA101185 > UBA10185 > JAGPFW01. Next base: position 6,724 of record CAZHSR010000010.1, on the reverse strand, counting down.
AAACCTTAATACTTTCATTGTACTGAGAAGAAGTTTCCACAAGAACTTCGGGCAAATGAAGCCCTGAAAAAACGGACATTATTTATTTTCCTTTCGGGTAATTCTTTCCTTTCCATTCATGAAAGGACGCAAAACTTCTGGAATAAGTACGGAGCCATCTGCTTGTTGATAGTTTTCTAAAATGGCAATAATAGCCCTTCCAACAGCGCAAGCGGTATCATTTACAGTATGCACAAATTCTGTTCCTTTTTCGGCTTTATATCTAATATTTAATCTTCTAGCCTGATAATCTGTTGTAATAGTATTTGTTCCACCTTCCATAAATTCTCTTTCACCTGGTCGCCAATAATCAAAATCATGTTGTAAATAGGAGGCGTTATAACCTGCATCAGCAGTGCATTTATTAATAATTCTGTAGGGCAATTTTAATGATTGAAGCATCCATTCATTTATTTCTGAAAATTCCTCAAAAATTTGAGCAGACTGTTCTGGCAGACAGACACAGTTCATTTCTAATTTATCAAACTGATGAACTCGTTTTATTCCGCGGACATCCTTTCCCCAAGAGCCAACTTCACTTCTGAAACAAGTTGTCTGTGCATAAAGTTTTATTGGCAACTCTTTGGGATCCAGGGTTTTATCAATAAAGTAAGAGAAATTGGAAGGTTCTGAAGATCCAACCAAATAAAGCTCATTATTTTCTTCCACGTTAAAATTTTCTATTTTGTAAACATATTCTCTTCCTTCTGGGAAGTGACTTGTGCCAAAAAGAGACCTTTCTCGTACTAAGAGTGGCGGAATAATGGGCATAAATCCCCTCTTTTGAAGCTCTAATTTTAGCATTGCAAAAAGGGCGTCCTGTAATAGAGCCGCTTCGTTTTTTAAGTAACAAAATCTACTCCCAGAAACTATGGCACTTTGTTTAATATCAATTAAATCCAGTTCTTCGCCCAGGGTTACATGGTCTTTGTGAGCAAAATCGGTTTCTGGCATGTAAGTTGGGTCTGAATAGGAAAAAGGTCCCTTTATATAACCGCTCCCAGGTAACCAAACTTTTAAAACCTCATTATCTTCTTCTGCTTGTCCAACAGGCATTTCTGGAGAGGACAGGTTTGGGATACGAGCTAAAATTTCCTGTACTTGCAGATCTAGATTTTTATACTCTTCCTCCAGTTCTTGAATATCCTTTTTTACTTGGGAGGCCTCTTTTATTAAAGCTTCTTTTTCTTCTGGGGCAACTTTGGAAACAGCTTCAGAGAGGGAATTTCGCAAAGCTCGTTTGGTCTCAAGCAAACGCAAGGCATCCCTACAACGAGAATCCAATTCTAAGAAGGCCGTAAAATCAACATCTTTAACTTGCCTATTGATTATGTTCTGAGCAACTATTTCTGGATTTTTTCTAATAAAGTCTATGTCTAGCATTATTTATTATTGGCAGAACTTGATTTCTTTTTAAATAACTGAAGTATCTTGGCTAAAATTCCTTTTTTCTCTGGAGTTACATCTTGCACAGCCTCTCCTAGCTCATTTCCTCCAGAAAAAGAGACTCCTTCCAAGTTATCGGCTACTTTTTCTACTTCTTTTTGCTCTTTTATTTCAGTGTTTGTTTGCATACTTTACAGATTATATATACTTTTTGTTGTTGAATCCATTTCTTGCTTCAATTGAGGGAACGGCACCCCTTCTCTTGCGGGGACATCTTCCAAGAACCAAAATACTCTTTCCGAATGACCATAACCAAATGTTGGGGGCATCCCATATTCCAACATTTCTACATAATCAATATCCAAAAATTGAGCTTCTTCATCGCCTGCATCTCGCATTTTTTGCTGTTCTGAAAACCTTTCAAACTGGTCTATTGGGTCATTTACTTCTGTCCAGCCATTTCCTAACTCACTTCCTGCAATAATGGGCTGAAATCTTTCTACCACATTTGGGTTTGTGGTACTTGCCTTTTGCAGAGGCGACAAGTACTTGGGGTGATTTACCAAAAAGGCTGGTCCTGCAATTTCTCCTCGTAACTTTTTCCAAAGGGAATCAACTCCTCTAGGAATGTTTGTCGTCCCATCAACTTTTAACCCTGCTTTTTTCAAAAGCTCTTTTACGGCTTCTAAAGAAATGTCATAAGGGCTTACACCATAAGCTTTTTCAAAAACTTCTCCAAAGTCTAAAGTTTCCCAATCTTTGGAAAAATCTACCTCAAATCCGCGAATATTAAAAACTGCCTTATCCCCATAAACTTGCTTAATTACATAATTAAAAAGTTCCTTAATAAAGTGCATTCCGTCCTTGTAATCTGCATATGCCCAATAAAATTCCATGGCTATGTGTTCTGGTAAATGCTCATCCGAAAGGCCTTCGTTCCTAAATCTAGGTCCAATTTCATAAACTTTTTCATAACCGCCTCCAATTAAACGCTTTAAATACAATTCCTGAGAAATTCTTAGATAAAAGTCTTGGTCAATGGAATCCATGTGAGTTACAAAAGGCTTTGCATCGGCACCTCCAGGGGTTAATTCCAAAACAGGAATGTTCATTTCCATGAATCCTTTGGAATTAAAAAAGTCTCTGTGAGCTTGCCAAAATTTTGACCTGCGAATGAATCTGTCATAAACCTCTTTGTTTACATTAGTGTCCACATATCTGCGTCTCAATCGAGTCTCTTTGTCCTGCAATCCTTCCCAACTTAATGGCATAGGGCGAAGGGATTTTGCAAGTAGCCTTAATTTGCTAACTGCAACAGAAATCTCACCTCTTTGAGTTTTAACAACGGTTCCAGAGCCTTCAACAAAGTCGCCTGTGTCAAGCAAGGGTAAATCGGTAAATTTCAATTCGCTTTGAGAATAATTGGCACCAGAATAGGCATCTTCTTTTATGTAAAACTGCACTTCTCCAGAGGCGTCCCTAACATCTAAAAAGACTAAGCTTCCATGGGTTCTTATGGAAATAATTCTTCCAGAGACAACAACTTCTTTGGCTTCATGAGATTCAAAATTTGCGACTATTTCACCAATATCAATGTCTTTGTTGCTTTTTGCGGGATAAGGGTCAATTCCCAAACTTTTAAGCTTGGAAAATTTTTCAAGACGGGCATTTCTTAAGTCCAATAATGTTGACATGCAAACATAAAACCACAAAAGAGGGCTTTATTCAAGGGAAAACAGGTTTTTCTTTTAAGAAATCTTAACAATCTTATAAGTCAACATCCCAATAGGAGCCTCCACCTCAAAAGTATCCCCAATCTTTTTCCCTACCAAAGATGCACCCAAGGGAGACTCATGTGAAATCTTATTGTCCATAGGGTCAGCCTCTTGAGCACCAACAATATGAAAAGTCTCTTCTCCGCCGTCAATTTTAACGGTTACTTTACAACCGATCTGCACTTCTCCAGTATTAGCCTCTTTTGTTATAACCTCGGCGTTTTTAATAAGCTCTTCCAATTCTGCAATACGACCTTCTACAAAGGCTTGCTCTTGACGAGCTGCATCATATTCGGCATTTTCAGAAATATCTCCCATATCTCTTGCTTCTTTTATTCTTTGAGCAACAGCGGGTCTTTTTTCTTTCAATAATTCCGAAAGCTCATTTTTTAATTTTTCTAGGCCGTCTTTTGTTAAATAAACGGTATCTGTATTAGTTTTTGACATATTTTTTCTCCAGTAAGCTTACAGAGACAAAAACAACGCCTCTTGGGCGTTGGCTAAGTTGAAGCTATAAAAGCAATAATCTGCTCAGTAAACGAACACGGGAAGTTTAACAAAAGTGCTTTTTATTGTCAATCCACCTGGGTTGGAACAACTGTGTTAAGATTTTCTCATGAAAATATGTACTTCTTGGAATTTATCCGCATTAAAAGAGAATGATTTTGAAAAAGTTAAAAAAGCCAATTTGGATTTTGTAGAAAAGTGGCGAAATAATGGAGAATATTTGAAGGATCCAAAGTTTTTAAGGGAAGCTTTGGATGAGTATGAAAATTTAGAGAAAAATTTTGGAGTTGGAGGGGATTCTCTTTTTAAGCTGAGCCTCCAATCGATTTTAGATCAAAATAATCCAGAGATAAAAGCAAAATATAATAAATTACATCAAGAAGCTATAAATCTTGTAAATGAATTGGAATTTTTTAACCTATACTTATCCAAAGTTTCACCAGAAATTCAAGAGGTGTTTTTAAATTCGCTGGAACTTGCAGAATATAAACATTTTTTGGAAACCCTTTTTGAAAACGCAAAGTACCTTCTGTCCGAGCCTGAAGAAAAAATAATGAATTTAAAGTCTAAAGTTACACATGGAAATTGGGTAGAAATGGTGGAAAATCTGCTCTCAAAGGAGGAACGAGAAGGGAAAAACATGGCAGAGATTCTTGATTTGTTAAGCAATAAAGATAAGCCAACAAGGGATAGGGCAGCAAATTGGTTTAATGAAATTTTAGCAACTCATTTGGATGAGGCGGAACATGAAATTAATGCAATTTTGGAAAATGAAAAAATTGATAGGGATTTAAGGGGCTTTAAATATCCAGACGGGGCAAGGCATATTGCAGACGACATAGATTCATCGGTTGTTGAGGCGTTAATAAAAGCTGTGGAAAATAATTTTGCTATTTCTGCAAAGTTTTATGAGCTAAAAGCCAAGTTATTAAAGCAAGAAAAGCTTGAATATCACGAAAGAAATGTCTCTTATGGGGAAATTGAGAAAAAGTTTAAATTTGAGGAGGCCACAAAAATTGTAGAAAAGACTTTTGCTAAATTGGATCCGGAATTTGGTCAATTTTTTACAGCTTATTTGGAAAAAGGCCAAATAGATGCATTTCCAAAAAAAGATAAAGATTCGGGAGCAGCGTGCATTTCTAATTTGCAAAAACAACCCATTTTTATTTACCTAAATTATTTAGAGAAGATTAGAGACATAACGACAATTGCTCACGAAATGGGGCATGCAATTCATTTTGAACTGGCAAGAAAGAGTCAAAATTCTTTAAATGACGGGGCTTCTTTGGCAATAGCGGAAGTAGCAAGCACTTTTATGGAGGACTTTGTTTTGCAAGAAGTTGCTCAAAAAATGGGCGATGAAGAAAGATTGGCATTACAAATGGAGCAATTAAATGACCAAGTTTCTTCTATTCAAAGGCAAATTGCTTGTTATAAATTTGAATTGGAATTGCATAAAAGTCATGAAGAAAAGAGTTATTTGTCGGCAGAAGAAATTGGAATTTTGTTTCAAAAAAATATGCAAGCTTACATGGGAAATTTTGTGGAGCAGTCAAAAGGTTCGGAGAATTGGTGGGTTTATTGGTCTCACATAAGAAATTTCTTTTATGTTTATTCTTATGCAAGTGGACTTTTGATTTCAAAAAATCTGCAACAAAAGGTGAGAAATGATTCTGGGTTTATAAATAATTTTAAGGAATTGCTGTCTTTAGGTACAAGTATTTCACCAAAGGATGCGTTTGCAAAAGTTGGAATAGACATTTCAAAAAAAGAATTTTGGGAAGAAGGATTGCAAGAACAAAAAGCACTCTTGGATGAAACATGGACATTAGCCCAAAAACTTGGGAAAATTTAAACATGGAAGAAAACCCAGTTGTGAATAATACCCCTTTAGGAGGAGATAATTCTTTTAATTATGAAACAAATTCTTCGGATAATTTAGCGGCTCCCTCTAGTCCGGAAAAAAAGGTGAGAAAAGGGAAGGTGTCTATTATTTGGAAAATCTTAATTCCATTGTTTGTAATCTTTTCGGCGGGAGCAGTTTATTTAGCTTTAACAACAGATATGATTCCATTGTTACAAGGAAACGGCAAAGAGGAAGAGATTGTTGCACCAGTTGTAATACCAGAGCCAGAACCAATAAACCCTGTTACCACTTTTGAGTCGGGTCCATATAAATTTTCCTTTGACTACAACATTGATGAGCATAACTTGACTCAAAAAGGAGCTTTTTCCACAGAACCCGCGTTTTTTATGATAAGTGGAAAAAATAATGTGCCTGTTGAACTGGAAAAAGAGCATAACTTAGAAGAAGGATTTTTAGTAAAGATTTCGGTTTTTGAAGACATTGAAAGAAATACTTGGGATTTAGCAGAAAGAAAAGTGGAAAAGTTTAAACTGGAATGTCCCCCTCAAAAAGAAATAGGGCCAGTTTTTACTTCTTATGTGGATGGCGCAGAAACAGCTTCTTTTGAAGTTAAAAATTGTAATCAAGATTACTTTTTGGATTTTATAAAATTTGAAGGGCTTGTTTTTGAAATAGCTCAAGTTAATCGAGGAGATATTGGATTTAGACAACAGTACAAAGCAGAAACTGAAGAAATTGTAAGGGCAATAAAATGGTTAAGAGCCTTGCAAGTAAAACCTCCCACAACAAGTATTAAAAACGAGGAATTCTTGGTGGAAATTGTACATCCTTGGCTAGATACTTCTTGTTGTGATGTAACAAAACCTTCCATTGAGGGGTTGCAAAAAATTGCAATTTTAACGCACTTGGAAAATGGAGCAATTCCTGCAAGTGGACCAATTCCAGATAAGTTTGGAGTGTTTGCAGTTAAGAGAAATCAAAAGAGTTTTGAGCTTTTTGTAAATGAGCAAAAACAGGCTTTGGTGCAGGAATACAAAGTAGTGGAAGGAAAGAATCCTTCGGGATTAAGCGAGAGTTTGGTAAATGTTGGGGGGAAAACTGGGACTAAATTGCAAAATTATGCTTGGTGGGGAACCGTAATTTATTTGGA
>CAZHSR010000009.1:11503-24498 GCA_964535155.1 uncultured Candidatus Saccharibacteria bacterium | reverse complement strand
CGTATTCCAAAGGGTCAAAGTCAAGTCCTGTTTTAATAGCAACTTCAACTCCAAGTTTTTGCAATTCATGAGCGGTATTCTCTATTTGGACTTTATCCCCCCCTCCGTTTTCTAAAAGGCCAATTCGCCCTAACATTAAAACTTTCATTTTTCTAAAACCTTATTGTATAAATCCAAATACTTTGCAATAAAGCCTTCCATAGAGTAAAGATCTTTAACTCTTTGTAAACCTTGATTTGCTAAACCATCATATTGATCAGCACGAACATACATATCCACCATTTTTTCTGCTAGATCATCGTGATTTCCAGTTTCAAAATAGCGCACAGCACTTCCGCCAACCTCTTGTAAAACTTCTAAGTCGGAGCAAATCACAGGAAGAAAATTTGCCATGGCTTCAATAAGCACAATTCCAAATCCTTCAGCTAAAGTGGGGAAAACAAAGCTGTTTAAACCCGCATAAAATTTTTGCTTATCTTCCACGACAAATCTTCCTGTTATAACAACAGAATTTTCCAATCCTAAGTCTAAAATTCTTTGTTTTAGATCGTCTTCTAAAGCACCACCACCTCCAATAAATAAACGGCTTTCATCTGGAATATTTTTGGCCACAAGAATATCTTTAAACTTTTTGTATGCCGAAACTAAAACACTATGACCCTTTTCTGCAGAAATTCTACTTATAAAACCAAAAACATAAGCATTTTGGGAAATTTTATAACGATCTCGTATTTCAAGCCTAAATTTTTCTCTGGTTTCTGGGAGTAAATCTAGCTTTTCTATCTCAACAGCATTGGGAATAATAGCCAACTTCTCCGCCTTAATTCCTTCGTCTATTTTTACCCTTTTACGACTTTCAGTAAGAGCTACTTCACTTGCAGATAACAAATTTACAAACAAAGAATAAATTAAAACATTGAGTTTCCTCTTCCAAGACGAAATTTGCCATTCTGAAATAGGCGTGTGAGTATGAGAAATAACTGGCACTTTACCTAATTTTCCTGCAATTAAAGCATTTATTACAGCCTTTAATTCATGAGCATGCACAATATCAATTTTCTGGGCTCTTATAAAAGAAGCTAGTTTAAAAATATATTTCGGATCTATATCAAAGCCAACCCCCACCGAAGTAACCTGAGCGCCTACCTTTTTATATTCCTCAACAAAATCTCCTTCTGGACACCAAACCCAAACCGAATTTCCCGAAGCAAGCATCCCTGCAACCAAGTCCAGAACATGCTGCTCCATACCTCCCGGATTTCCAGAATTTAAAACATATAAAATATTCATAGATTATAAATTCTCAGACACGATTTTCAGCATAGTCTGAACTTTGCCATCCCAATCATTTTGTTGCGCTACTTTTTGTCTAGCCTCAATTTTATCTTTATCATCCTCAATTAAAGACTTTTTTACTGCTTCCGCAAATTCGTCATGAGTTTTTGTAACATACGAAACATCTTTAAATGGCGCATAAGCGGGGAGGTCTGTTACAACTGTTGGGAGGCCTGCTGCTAAAGCATCGTGAAATTTTACAGGGAAGCACCCTCCAACTGTATACTCATTTAATTCGTAGGGGATAATGTAACCGTCAAATCCCGCATAATAATTTTCCAAGGTCTCGTAAGATTTATGACCCAAAAAGTAAATATTGTTAAATTGATCTAGCTCCAGAGAGGATAAATCAGCCTTTCTGTCTTGCAAAGCAATTTGACCAATTAAAACAAACGAAATATGAGGATTTCTTTCTGCAATTAAAGCCATTAATTTTGCATCAAATTTATATTCGTCTAAAGCGCCTGTGAAACCAACTCTGGGGCGAGGGATGTTTTCTAAATCCTTTGGGAGCTCCTTAATTTTATTACGTACATCAAAAAACTTTTTGTAATCCCCCACATTTGGTGTGAAATAAACATTTTGGTTGTACTGCTTTAACTTATCAACAAGACCAGGTGCAGTTGCAAAGACTGCTTTTGCATTTGTCGCCAAATACTTTTCCTTAGCTCTAACTTTTGCTTTTTTGGCAGGAGTATTATTTCTTGGGAAGCCTTCGTAGTTGTCAACACAATCATAAATAAGTAAATCATGTGGAATTGTGGAGACATAAGTTGGCACATGAGCTATTTCCACATGATAAATCCACAGTAAAGTTTTATTTTCTTGAGAAAGATGTTTTCTAGTCAACTTTTTAATGCGAAGCGAGTGGAGTTTCGCTGTTAAGGCAGTAATAGGAATAGCATTTATTGGAGTATAAACAAGTGCGCCACATTCCGACTTTTTCAGTTGGGTAAAAATCCGTTTTAAACTCCAGTGACCTCGCAAAACCTGACGCATAAAAACCCTTCCAAGGTTTATTGGCGGATCTACAAATAAAACTTTATGACCCTGCTTTGCCATTCTAGACATAACATGTCGCTTATTTGTCCAATTGGGAAAATCCCAAAGCTGATTTGAAAGGCAGATTATGTTGTATTTTTGTTCTTCAGACATAAATTTTTATGGGCTAGGGCTATTATACAGGAAAGTATTTGTAATAAATGACATATTATTTTGACAAAGCCTTGTATAAAAGAGTTACGGGTAAATTGGTTTTGGTGAAGTCTTGATCTAAGGTGTAAAGATTGGCTTTTAGGTTTTTGGCATAGGAATAATGGAAGGCGTCTCTGGGGCGGAGGTTATACTTAATGGAAGCTTTAAGGGCTGTTTTTAGAATTTCCTTGTTAGCTTCATTCTCCGGAAAGCGTATTTTCCCAGTTAACAAAAAATCCTCAAGTATCTTCATAAACTCCTGTGTAAAGAGAGAAATAGATTTCCTTGGAGGAAGACCTTGTTTATACAGAATATACCAAGCTTCATCTATAGTTAACATAGAGAGATATACTGTGCTTGCAGAATTTTTTAGTGTGAGAAAGTACTCCTCAGCAAGAGGGTGTTTCTCATGGTTTTTATGCAATAAAGCAACCACAAAACTGGAGTCAAGATAAATAGACATATATTTAAGTAATGGAAATACTACGGGTATTCTTTTAACATTTTGAGAACTTCGGCATTAGTAATAACTCTCCCAGAGTCATCACCAAAAACACCGGAAACTCTTTTAACCAATTCTTCTATAGTAAGAGTTTTCTTTCGTTTAGTTTTTTGTACTTTTTTGGCAGGCTTCACAGGCTTCATAATATGAATTGTAACATCTAAGTAAATTCTGTCTAGTACCAAAATTCTATTTAGACTAGATTTTTTGCACAATTTTGGAGGACATTTACGGGGATTTGCCGAAACAAAAGGAAAACAGATTCTACTTAAAATAGAATTTACAAATTTAACAAGCTATTTTAAACTCTCCAACACAACCCGAACCCATCCCAAGACTTTTGTAGAAAAAACCATTAAATAAACGATAAATTTTGGATACTTCCCTACATAATGCTTTTTCAAAAACAATTCCATTGCCTGAGCCGAAAGCCTTTGCATTTTCAACCTATGCTTTAAGGGCTGTTTAAACTGCTCCCTTGTTGTTTTCCTAATTCCCAAGGAAGCCCCTTTTAAGTGCTTTGCACTCCACTGCGGAAGGTACATAATTTTCCATCCTGCCTGCTTTATTCTGTAACAAATATCCACATCTTCGCCGTACAAAAAGAAATTTTCATCAAAACCGCCAATTTCTTCTAATAAACTTTTTCGAGTAAACATAAAATGCGAAATTAAAAGGTCAATTTCATGAGGCTCTTCCAAATTTTTATCTGGCATAAAATAACCATTAAAAAAGGCGGAATTTGGAAAAAGTTTGTTTAAACCTGTTAATTTTGTAAAAGAAATCCAAGGAGTTGGAAAGGCTCTATGAGCATCCATGTCTAAGTTCCCATCGGATAGGATAAGCTTACAAGTTGCAGCACCCACTTCGGGATGAGTTTCAAAATAATCAACAAGACCAGTTATGGTTTCTTTTTCTGGAAAGGCGTCAGTTCCAAGGAAAAGGATAAATTCGTGAGAGGCTTGGTCTAAAGCCATATTATAAGCTTTTGAAAGACCAACATTTGCCCCCTTTATAAGCTTTATCCAAGGGAATTCTGATTCAATTATTGGGGCAGAGTCTTTTGGAGATGTGTTATTTTTAATAATTACTTCTATAGGAAAATTTGCAGTATCTATAATGGATTTTAGGTTGTTAAGACAGTCTTTAATATAATCGGAGTCGTTGTAGGCGCAAAGGATTATGGTAAGTGCTTTCATAAGGGTATTCTACCAAAATTTAAAAAGGAGATTGGCGAAAACCAAATTTTACTAGAGTTCTACGAAAGTTGAAAGCAAGTTCGCTATCTTTTAAAGACCAAAGCCATGCTGTATCTCTAAAACCATCATCGTAAGCAGCGTGCCAAATCCCATCGTAAAAGATTACTCCCATAAGTTGAGCTAAAATAGAGATTGTTAGCAGAGTAAAAAAAGCCTTCTTAAAACGCACAAAATGGGTAGATTGCACAAGAGGGACCAAGAGCAAAATCAGGAAGGGCAAAATGTCGGAAGCCATGCGATAACCAAAGGACCATCCACCGTACCAATGCTTCCAAAAGCCTAAAACTAAAATGTGTAAAAGGATAATGCCAATAAATGTGGCATATTCTAAGCTTTTTGGCGAATTTTGTTTCCAGTTTTTTAAGGCGAGATAGGCGCCAATAAGGGAGAAAATGAAAATTGGGGAATAAATGAGAATGCCTTTGCTGGGGGAAATCCAAAGGCCTAAAAACCCTTCAGGAAAGCGACCTTGCCATTCGGTGAGGATTTGACTGGAATAACCTTGATTGGCGATGGTTCCATAAAAGGTGGAGTTGTACCAAAGGAAGAAGAGGGCTGGGATGGCAATACCTAAAAGTATTTTAAAAAAGGGACATACAAACTTTCTTGTTCCACGACTCACTTTGTTCGTAATGTCACAAGAAAGTGTATGTCCCTTTAAAAATACTTGAAGTATTACCAAACCGCCTATTAAAACAACTGGAATTCCGGATGTGGGGCGGGAAAGAAACATTAATCCAAAGGATAATCCTAATAAAAAGTGCATTTTGTCATAATATGCAAGCAAAGCCAAAATTGTAAAAAGCTGAACAGTGCCATGTTGCCAAAGTGCTTGGGAAATATGGGCATAATTTATTGTCGCAAAAAGGTAAATTGCAGTAAGCAGAAAGGATTTTTGTTTCCAAAGGGGCTTTTCGAGGGGCTTTTCGGCGGAAGATTCTTCGGTGAAGAAATGCTTCTTCAACAACAAATACAGAAACCCACCCGAGAGAGCCATTATAAAAGCAGAAGAAAGGCTTGCTAAAATCTCAAGATTTTGCCAATTTATGGGCATTCCAAAGAGTACTGGGAAAAAATAAATTGGCAGAGCTAACAAAGGCGTAATAATGGGAAAGGCTGCAACAAAATGCCCTGCTTCCGTTTTTCGCAAATAGTAAGGCACCAAACCCAACTTTTGATCCTTATCATCTGGTTGAGGATAACGGGAAATTAACATGTCGTAATATGAATCCAAAAAAATAGTCCCCTCTTTTAATATTGCAACGGGAATAAAAATTGCGGGCAAGGTGTCTTCCGATTGAATTGCAAGTGTATTTATGCCTGTCTTATAGGGAATAATCCAAGAAAAAAAGAAGATTGCTGTTGAAAGGATGGTGATTGTAAAAAAGTTTTTCACTTGTTTATTTTAACTTGCTAGAGCATATAAAGGAAATTCTTTAGTTTTTCTTATATAATTAATGCATGACATTAGAAGTGAATAAAGAAAAACTTAAGGAAGTTTGCAATCAAAACGACATCACCTATTTAGGGGTTTTTGGCTCTGTTGCAAGAGGTGAGCAGACTTTAAATAGTGATGTGGATCTATTGGTAGAATTTTCCGATGTGAAATCCCTATTTGAACTTGTTCGCATTGAAGAGAGGTTAAACAAAGCAATCCCTGGTAAATTAGACTTGGTCTTGAGAAAAAGTCTTAAAAAAAGGGTTGAACCCTATGTGTATCAAGATTTAGTGCCTTTATATGAAGAAAGATAATTTAGTTTACATAGAAGACATTTATCAATCGACAAATAAGATTATTTCCTATGTTGATGGCATGGAATTTGAAGATTTTCAGGAAGACAGCCTTACACAAGATGCAGTAATTAGGAATTTTGAAATTATTGGGGAGGCCTCAAGGAAAATCGATAAGGATTTTGCCAAAGAGACTGATTTTCCCGTGGAACAATCTATAGGAATGAGAAATAAGTTGATTCACGATTACGGCGAAATAAATTTGGAAGTGGTCTGGAAAACAATTGAGCAGGATTTACCAATTCTTCTTGATTTGTGTGAAAAAATTCTTAAATAGAACGAGTCTTGCTACTTTATATTCTCATTTCTTATCAAAACCGCAGAATCAGTTGACCACAAAATAAAGGGATTTTTTACAAACCCTTGGTGCTTTAACTCGGTTGCTAAAGTACCTAAGTCAAATTCCTCCCCAAGCTTTCTAGAAAAATCTTTTTCCTTTGGCAAACCATAAGTGAAAACCTGCAAAACTCTTTTGGGGGAAGCACTAAGGGAAGATACCAAAATCTCTCGCTTGTTAGCAAACTTCAAAAATTGCATAACGACAGCATTTTCGTTTACAAAAAATTCCAAAGACTCAACTTTTAATTCTTGAGGCAAATCTTTTATTTCCAGCAAAAGCTCATCCGATGGGATGTAAGGCATATCTATAGGCAAACTAAAATCTATGGTCTCGGTATCTAAACAACCAGGAAAGACCAGCAAATCAATTTCTTTTGTAGAAAGCTTTGAGTCCTCCAAATAATGGACCAACAACTCCACCGATTTTTCCTTAATTTCCGGGGAACAGGTCAGGCTTAAATTCAAAGAATAAGTCGCGCCAAAATCATACTTAAACCTAGAGGGATAGATAAACGCTGAAAACTCCTCTTGAACAAGCACTTTCCTTAAATTAGGCAAACTTAACACCGCCTTTTTATAATCTTTGGGATCCATTCCCATTAAAAGAAAATCTCCAGAAACTGCCGCTTTTGAATTCAATTTTTTATTCTGAATCTCAGCGTAATTTGGATGATAAACAAGCAGGTCGTCAATAAACAAGGGATGCTCAAAATTTTCCAGTAACATAGGCTCAAAAAACGCTTCTTGAGAATGAATTTTTTTATAAGGCAACATTACAACCGAATCATCCACGCCTATTAGGGCTTGCGTCCTTTCTGGGACAGGCTTTTTGGCATTATAAAAATTTATTCCTAGGCCAAGGGCTAAAACAAGAGTAAGGGTAGCAAACGAAACGATTTTTTCCTTTCCTGTAAAGGTTAAGCCTGATTTCAAGTGAAAATGCAGTAAGTAAAGTGTAAAGATTAGCAGAGTTATTAAGAGCGGAAGCATGGAAGGGAGGTTTGTCACAATGCTTAAAAACAGCCCCAGAGAAAGCAAAGCAAGGGATAATCCCTTGTAGACATTTGACAGCTTTTTACATGCAAAAATTTTGACCAGAGAAATTTCAAGTAATTCGACAGCAAAAGGAAGGGCGTATAAACTCACTAGAAAAGCCCACAAAACTATATAAGCATAGAAAACATAAGAAGTTTTACTAATATATGGAAAACTAGCTCTCCAAAGGGAAGGATTTGAAGCTAATTTAAAAATATCGTTGAGTTGCTGAGAATTAAGTGCAGAACCAAGTGTATATTTTGTAATTACCAGAACAAAAGGAAGAAGTGCCGTACCACAAATTACGGAATATAACAGGATTTTTTGATTTTCCTTAAGTAGTGAGATTGCCTTTTTATATAGGGAAGCATAAGTTTCTTTTTTCAGGAAATCTTTGGGAGAATTTACCAAAGTAATTAAAAAATTTTTAAAGATTAAAACAAAAGCAAAAAAGGAGAGGGCGTATAAAAAAGTTTCTATTCCCCAAGATTTTACAAAATCAAACGAGCTTGATTTAGAGGCTTCGGCATCATAAGAATACTTAAACTCTAAGGATTTTGCATAAGATTTAAGAAATTCGGTGGTTTTTTGTTGGAAAGAAGGAACATATAAATTTTGCTCGGGAATAATTATAATTTGTTTTCCTTTTGTAAAGCCTTCCCCAAAGTGGATTGCCTGATCTTGAGGGCCCTCCGCAATTTTTTGCGGCCTTATTAAGTCCGATTTTGAGGCTACACTAAAAGCATTACAAGAAAATTCGCTATTAGCATAAGCAACATCGCAAATTAAAATCGTATTTGTTAAAGAAAAATCCTTTACTTTATCTGAGGCAAACAAAATTTGCCAATCTTCCGATTTAATCTTTTGCTTTTGCTCATAAAATTCCAAGGGGTCTGCCAAGTCTTCCGCGGAGGAAAGCTCTTCTGATTCAGGCAAAATAGATTCTTTCTCCAACTGAACAGGAATTATAGAACTTAACTCCTTTAGAAATTGAGCATACTCTTCCAGAGGTTCATATTCTGGCCTCACAACCGAAAATCCTAAATCCTTAAAGTACTTTTTATAATGGTCAAATTTTGTACTTGCCAAAGCCGAATTGGAAACAAAAAAAGCCCCTATAAAAAGCAAGGCAGAAAAAGTTCCAATAAATTGTTTATTCTTTAAAAAGTTTTTCATAAAAAATATCCTTTGTAACGCCTACTACTAAAGCTAAATAGCAAAGTACCGCAAAGTATTCGGCAATTTTATCGAGTTTTAAAATGAGCAAAAAAGGAGTTAAGCCCAAAAAGATTAATGCCAAAATGTAAGTGTACTTTCTGTTGGAGTTAAAGGCAAAAAGGAATGCCCATGTGTTAAAAATGGCAAGAAAAAATAAAATTATGCCCACAAGGCCAAGTTGAAGGGAGGCAAAGAAGGCTAGAAGTGTTGGAATTGCAAAGAGAAAGGCGGTTTTTGGAATTTTAATTTCTAAAAGTTTTGAAATCCACTTTTCTACAGGAAGAAATAGAAAAAAGGGAATGACAAGGAAGGCAAGGGCTATTATTAGGTTATTTGTGGCAACAGGATTTGTCATCGGTTTACATTATAGCCTAGAACGCAAGATATGGGCAAAGTAAAAGACCGCATGATATAATTGGCATGTGATTAAACCAGAAAAGATACTTTTTGAAGGGGCGGAAAGAAACAAAGAGACTGCTTTAAGCATGATAAAAACCAAACATCTGGATTGGGGGTTATTCATCTGGCACCTTTCGCTTGAGAAATTGCTTAAAGGAATAATTGCTCAACAAAGAAAAGAAGTACCTTTGATACATAATTTGTCAAAGATTGCACAAAAAACAGGAATAGATTTTACAAAGGAACAATATGCCCAATTGGATGAGATAACAACATTTAATTTAGAGGCAAGATACGATGAATATAAGTATCAATTTTATAAGAAGGCAACTCCAGAATTTACCAAAAAATGGAGCAAAATTGCCAACAACTTTATATATGGATAGAAAAAAACAAGAAATAAAAAAAGAAGCTACAAAAAAGCTTCAAGAATACATAGAACTTATTAAAAAAGACCTAAAAATTGAAGGAGTTTATCTTTTTGGGTCACAGGTTACAGGAAAAAGCCATAAGTACAGTGATTACGATTTGGCAATTATTACAAATGAAGCTAAAAATAAGCGACATGAATTGCTTGTTAAACTTTTGGGAAAAACTAGAGACATAGATTTGCTTATTGAACCTCATCCAATGACTCAGGAAGATTTAAATGATCCTGCTTATTTGCTGGGAATGGAGGTAAAGAGGCATGGAGTTAGGATTGCTTGACAAGTAGCCTACTATTCCTCTCATCTTCTCCTTCCAAATAGGATAAACGAATTTCACAACGATGGATGCGTGCATTTACAAAAACTCTGTCTTCTCTACTAGCCTTAACCTCTCCCATAAGGGCGTCAGTGGAATCATATATAGTGGGCATATACTGGCTTCTTTCCTTTAATTCTTCTATATTTTTATTCAGACCAAAGGACTGCATTTTAAAATCAGCAATATCAAGTCTAGTTTTCTCCTGCCAATCTTGAATCTTTTTTAGTGTCGTGCCATGTCTCCCCAAGGTATCTTTTATTTCCCTAACATCTTTAGCTAATGCGTGATTCTCTTTGGAGGTGCAGGTTATAAGTTTGTAGTTTCTCTTTATCAAATAGGCATTCTTTTGGATACTCTTTGTATTTTCTGCCACAGCCACTTTTAATTGGGATACTTCAGTCTTTAGTTGTGCAACATCGGTTTTTAGTTGTGCTACATCTGTCTTTAGTTCCGCTACATCAATCTTTAATTGCGCCACATCTTGTTTTAGTAATGCCACATCTTCCTTCAATTCTGCTACATCGGACTTTAGTTCCGCAACATCAGATTTTAGCTCTGTAATGTCTTGCTTCATAGAAACAATATCAGACTTCAAAGAATTAAAGCCTTTACAAAGGGCAATTAAAAGTTTATTTTCTGGAGTTTCCACAATTCCCGTCAAATCAATGAAATCTGTATTAGGATTTTTAGGCATAAATTAATTTACCATTTCTCAATTTGAGTTGCAATATGAAAATGTATGACATGGGGCAATATTATCTCTATAAAAGGAAAACTTCCTAATCGAAAAAATAAAAAATTCCTGTTAAAATTGAGACATTTAAGATCGGGTGGCTGACGACCCTTTAGCACACCACTAAAGATGTTAATCAGTCCTAGGCTTTTTAAGTACCTGATCTTAATTTTTTCCAAAAAGGTTAAGTCTATCTTCTTTCAAAAACCCGAATCCCTTTTTCCTCATATATAACCTCACCAAAATTCTCCTCAAAAAACTCTACAAGAGAATCCACATTTTCCACCCACTCAAATTCCTCCTGCAAGACCAAAACATCAACCTTATCAGAATAAAAAATCAAGTAGGAGGCTCCCCTATCAATCAAATCTTCAACACCTTCAGGACTCAGCAAGTTTTCAGAAAACACTTTAGAATCAAAACCAGTTTCAGCATCAACATAATCTTGAGGATTTATTAAAAAGTCTTCATGTGAAATTATCCAAAAAATAGAATAATAATCCCCTTTTGGATAAACTGCATATTTCACGGTATCAGGAAAAGCCTTTTTAACAAAAGCAATTTCATGTGGAGGCTCTTTTACATTAATAACCGGAATCTTAACTGCAAAAATTACAAAGTTTAAGCCCAAAAACCCAAGAAGAAATGCCACTTTTTGCCAAGGCTTCTTCAATAAATTGTATAAATCCTGCACTAAATAAGCATTTATTATTAAAACAAAAAGATAAATTACTACTGCCCATCTAACAAGGGTTCTAAAGACTGGAACAATGTAATACAAAAGATAAGTTGGAGTATATATTTCTAGACCCTTAATTGTAATCGAAGGGGGTCCCGATATTAAAAGGATGCAAAAGATTATAAAAAAGCTACGGAAAATCATTTCTTTATTTTCATAAACGGATTTAAAAACTAAATATTCTTTGTGCTTATACTTTTGTAATAAAAGAAGTGTGGCAACAAAGGCCATTCCCAAAAGAAAGTGCCAACCCATGTAACTTCCTGCCATTTCTTCTTCCATATAATTTTGAGTTAAATAATATCCAGTTGAAGAGATTTTATTGTGAATATTATTGGAAAGATCACCAAAAAAGAGGGATGTTTTTGGCGGAATAAAGAAGTACCAGGGGCGAAATGAGAGGTTATACCAGTCTTCTATGGGGCGATAAACTGTTTGTGAAGTCCCTTTTTCATAAGTTCCAAGGTAGGTGTTTTGTTTTAGGATAGGGAGAAAGACTAAAAGGATTCCTAAAATTAAGGGAAGTGAGAAAATAAGGATGTATTTAAACTTTTTGTCGTATAGATACCAAAGACCAATTAAAATGGCGGAAAAGAATGCGTAATAACTGCTTAAACATAAAAAGAAAAGGTTTATGGTACCTAAATAGATTGGTTTAATTCTTTTTTTCAACAGATAAATTGTTAATGGAAAAATAAAAACTATGTATAAACTAGGAGTAAGTGAAGTAAGTCTGTAGGTATAATAAATAGACAATGAATAAATAATGGAAAAGAAGATTGAGATGATTCTGCTTTTTAAATGACTAAGAAACAGAGAATAACAGAAAATTATTGATAATATAATAAAGGAGAACCCCAAAATGTTTAGTCCCAATATAACACCAAAATGCTCCACAAAATACCTTGTTGAAATATGCGATAAGTAATCAACTGGTCCAAGTTGGGAAATCCGAAAGGTCCCCGAAATATACTGATAAAATATGAAGCTCATATCGTTATATTTATAAATTATGTGATTTAACATTAGTTTTATAGCCTAGATAAAAGAATTATACATATGTACTATACTGAGAAAACTCCTCTTTTCTTCGAAAGAGACAAAATTAAAGCTAAAGAACAGAAGAATATTGTGGTGCCAGAAACAAATAAACCTATATACAAAAGACGCTGAGGCCAATATTCTATAATCAAATCTATATCATAAGTCCCATCCGGATTCCTTATACACTTATCATTACCCCTGCAGAGCTCCTCTGGATCAATAATCCAAGAGTTAGCGTAACCATTAGCCATAATATGATTCTTCTCCTTTAAAGGCTTAATAAGCCAAGTATCATAGAAAGAGCCTTCAAGTAAATTGTCATTTTGAATAGTACCCTGGAAGTTCTTGGATATAAAATCTATGTCGTAAATGTCACCAGCCTTCAATTTCTCCTCACTACTTTGTGTACGAATATGTGTCACAGAATTTTTTTGATAGCCAACGGAAGAAATATAACCGTTGTCTATAAAATGCTGTATCTCCTTTATATTGGCCTGAGTATCTTCATTTCCTTCAATAATTTTGTAATCAGCCTCATCAAAACTAATAGTATGTCTTACAGGAGGCACTATATAGCTTTTCCACCCACTATGAAAAGACTCACCATATATAAGAGGGAAGGCATCTTTAGCTTTATGTATGCTAACGCGATATTTTGTA
>CAZHSR010000009.1:0-11493 GCA_964535155.1 uncultured Candidatus Saccharibacteria bacterium | reverse complement strand
TTAATCTTTTTGTATTCTATGATTGGGGTAATCATATTAGATTTTACAGTAACACCTGACTCGTGCGGATACACAGCGAGACGATACCCATATGATTGAGAAGAAATCAATTTATTTATAGAATTTTCTGCGGGTTCGAGTATTACATTAGGAGTATAAAAACATGGGAGGAATTTATCCACAGGACCCTCATAAATATCCAGATCCCCAAAAGAAATTATCTTCTCATAAGGCTTTAGGGCATCCACAATTGTTTGAGGAGATTGGGATATATCACTGTAATACTTCCAATCAAAGTCGTTCCTCTGAACAATGTGAGTAACATTCAACAACCCAAGAAGGTAGTCTGAGTATATATAATCTTTATTTAGAATGCCCTCATAAAGAGAAAGTGTTATTTTATTACTACGATCCTTAGATGTTATGGGTTGACGAGCAACCAGACCCTTATTCCATAATAACTCTGGATTTCCACTCGTAAAACCCCAAGTATATACTGAACCATACTGAGCAGGAAGCAAAAAGATACGACTATTAATTTTTTTGGCTTCAAAATATTCTCTGGCATCATGATAGTATCCTGGTATTGAGATTTTTACCTTCTCATTAAAAATTCTTCCAGTAAAGAAAGGAAAAGAATTTAATGAGATAACCATTAACGAAAAAATCAGAACAATTTTTTTCATTTTTTGCCTTTCAAGTTCGGATATTAGTATAGACAATAAAAGGGACAAGGCTAATATGTACACCTGTATAAATTTATAGTTACTCCTGAACATGGAAAACAGGGGAACATTCTCATAGCACCAAACATAGATGTCGGAAAATAAAGATTGGTGAGAAGCTACGGTCATCACAACAGAAAAGATAACGAGGATATAGATCCAATTTCTATTTCTATTTCTATTTTTATTTTTATAATTATGGATTAACAGGGGGGTACTTAAACAAAGGAGAGGTAGTATGAACATAGAGATTATTAGAAGGGGTTCCTCCAGATAGGTTTTATGATAATTGAAGTATGAAATCCCATTATGAGACTTATCAAAAGCCCACAAACCGAGCGTTCTAAATACATTAGCATATGAAGAGCTGTCACTATGCATAAAAATGGATTCTGATAAAACAACGCTAAAGGCCTCTGCAGAAATCACGGACCAGCTATACAAAAGACCTAGTATCCAAAACATATTGATTAATAGACTTAGTAAGAAACATAATAACAGCCTCTTTACTAAATACTTAATACTTAATTTAAAACTTATGGTCATATGCAAAACATAAACGAATATAACGATGAGATTTATTGCCACCATCGGGGGGTTAATGCCACCCATAAACAATGTTGCCAAAGCAAAGAAGAATATATTTCTGTAGGAGTTTTTTAATAAAAGTATCTTTCTAAGAAAAAATAGCTGAGCTGGTAAAATAAGGTAGGGCAGGGTCAAATTAAAGTAAGAGGCCGTAAGATTAGTGAGTACATAAAGATTAAATATATACAGAAAAGCACCGATAGGGTTACCTATAGAGTGATTGTTAAACTCAACCTCTGCAAACCTAACAAAGAAATAATATCCTATAAAGAGAAATGAAGAGTAGATCAAAGCCTGCGCTAAATAAATATTACCTAGGGAAGTAAATAGGTAATAAAAAAACCCAAGTGGGAATATATAAGAACTCATAGTGGTGTAATCCTGACCAAGAGCAAGCCCAGAGTGCCATGTAAAAAAATAGGTTTTAAAGGTCTCAATAGGATTTATACACAAATCTAAGCGAGAATCTACTATTATTTCCGAATTGTAAAATAATATGAATAGTATCGTAAAAAGAGCAAGATAATAAAAAAAATTCCTTAGGTGAAAAAAACGCCCCATGACTTTAAAATATAATGATTTTTGCCACATAAGAAAATGGGATCATTCAAATTTCAACTGGTCAAAAATGCCTTTCATACCTGAAGTTGTATTCTGCCAAGTAAACTTTTGTGAGAAAAGAAGGTTTGTGGAAATCATTTTTGCTCTATCCTGCTCACTTAAACTAACAATTTCTTCCATTTTACATCTAATATCTGCAACATTATATGGATCTACTAGCCAATGATCATCTGGGACCAATTCAGGAAATGTGCTAGTATTCGAAGCAATTACTGGACATTTTGAAGCCATAGCCTCAAGGACAGGAAAACTAAAACCATCATAATAGCAAGGGTAAATAAGAAAGGAGGCCTTACGGTAAAGATTAACCATATCATTAATTTCGACATATCCGAGAAGATGAACTCTTTCAGATAACCCGAGACTATTTATCCTGACAGACAATTCATTACGAAACTTCTCATCAAAAATAGTACCTATAACAACATAATGATACTCTTGGACGAGGCTACTTTGAGAAAATGCTTCTAGGACACCTAGTATGTTCTTTCTTCTAGGGTGGGTCGCAACAGATAAAAAGTATTTTTCTTCAAAAAATCTTTTCTCTTCTTGTGGTGAATTCCAAAACACCTCATCCACACCCAAAGGGACTACCCTTATTTTGGAGGCATTTGTTCCATAAAACTTCATTATATCCTCCTTTGCACTGATGGAATCTGTAACTATAATATCAGCGGCTCTTAAAGAAACATACAAAGCCAAAAAATAATACGCCTTGTAGAAAAACCCATACATCCAAGGGACTTTTAAAAAGGCTAAATCGTGCACAGTCACAACATAGCGAACCCCTCGTATCTTAAAAATTGGCAATATACAAGAAGGACCATGGAAAACATCTATCTTTTCTTTTTTTATAAGATTATTGACAAAAAAATTATCAAACAAAAAGGCTCTAAGCGAATCCAAGGGGAACTTAAATATTGATGTAATACCTGATGCAATACTTTCATCGTCTTGAAGAAAAACATAGGTGTTACTTTCATCACTCTGCTGCAACTCATTGTATAGACATTTAATATAGTGGGGAATACCACCATTCCCCTTTTGAAGTAGTCTTGAATTAACTCCTATTTTCATTTTTTTAAATTATGAAAGGAGACCGCCTTAAGCTGCCCCCAATCCTCTAAGGTAATCTTTCCTCTTTTGTTATTATACACATATTGCCCATATGTTTCAGATTTCAAAAAACCGACATATAAACATCCAATATAGTGAGAAATCACTCCCCTTTTTGGAAAAGGTCTTGAGTTCATTGCTGTTCTTATAATGAGATTTATTAATAAGCAGCAAAAACCCTTTTATTTTTTGGCAACAACTTTTATCATTGGCCAAAATAGCCTTGATTTGATAGCGAGCTCTGTAAGAATTGGTTTCAAAAAATTTGGTAAGAAATCAAATACTACTTTGACTGTAAACTTGTCCACTTTAACATTGGAAAAACCTGCGCGTTTGTGGATCGCTTTAAGAGTTGATGCTAAAAACGACATCTCATAACCATAAGTCATATGCTTGCCTCTTAACAATTTTATATGAACAAACTCAGCAGTTTGCTTTAAAATAGGAACATTAGGTATATTACCCCAAAGTTGTCTATATGTTAGGGAGCCTATGTTCAAATACGGAACCGTATTGAAACTTACTCCATCTATTTTCAAGACCCTATATAGTTCATCTACACATACCTGAGTATTTCTAAAATGCTCAATCACTCCACCTCCATAAATCAAATCAATTGAGTTGCTTCTTATAGGGAAATTTAGAATATCACCTTGAATTAGGATGTAGTTTGTACTTCCTTTTTCATCTAACATCTTCTTGGCAATCTCAAGTGCAGAAGGACAAATATCTATGCCTATTATAAGTTCTACTTTATCGGCTAATTCTTGTCCTAAAAAGAATGATCCACATCCAATCTCAAGATAGATGTCGGATTTTCCAATCTTTCTTGCATCATTCAACTGGTCAATTGTGTCTTGGAGATACAATTTTTTATAGTTATCAAATTCCTTATAAAAGGTTTTATCTCTTAATTGGTCGGAATAAATTTTATCCCATTTTTCTATTGATAACTCTAAATCCTTAGATAAATCTGGGAGCATCCTAATAATATTTTTCTCTATGGGGTATTTTTTTGCACACAGTTCCCAATATAGATAATTATCTGATTGTTTCAGAACATTCTGGCAAACTGGACAACATAATATATCATTCTTCAATATTAATCCTTTCATATTTTTTATGTATCCTTAACAATAAACCATCAGTCCAATTAACCAGCTCAAGCAGAACTCATTATTATAGACAAACCCCTACGAGGTGCATACGGCGTATCATATATTGAATTCCTTCTTGTACCAATCAATGGTTTTAGTTAGCCCCTCCTTTAAAGTGAATTTCGGCTTAAAATCTAGTTCATCTCTTAATTTAGTAATATCACAATTCCTTCTGGGTTGACCATCTGGTTTCGTTAGGTCAAATCCTATTTCTATATCTTTCCCCGTTATTTCAACAATTAACCCTACTAAATCCTTTATTTTAATTTCCTCGTCTACCCCCAAATTCAAGGGAAAACTCCCAGAATATTTCTCTGTTACCTCTATTAAACCCCTTGCGAAATCCTCAACATACAAGAATGCTCTGGTTTGTTCCCCAGACCCCCACACAACTAAAGGGTTTTCCCCATCATAAATTCTCTTAATTATTGCTGCGATAACATGGCCATTCCTTGCGTCAAAGTGATCCCGAGGCCCATAACAGTTATAGGGGCGGACAATCGTTACAGGTAAGCCAAACTCACGATTGTAAGCATTTGCTTGAAATTCCGCCATCCTCTTCGCCCAACCATAACCGTCATTTGTTGGTTCTGGTGTACCTTTAAAGCCCTCCTCCTCAGGAGTTGGTATTGTACAATCCCTTGGGTAAACACATGCAGAACTCACAACTAAAAATTTTCCTACATCGTTCTTAACTGCGGCATCAAGCATATTGGAAGAGATAAGAATATTATCTCTAAACATAGTACCTGGATGCATACGATTGTACTCAATACCTCCCACTCTCGCTGCAAGATTCATAACCACATCCTGATTCTCCGTTGCCAAATAACAATCGTCCAAATTTCTAAGGTCTACTGGAATCAAGGAGACAGATCCAAGTATTTTTTGTAAGTTATTTCTCTCGAAGGAATCTAAGGAATCCTTTGCCGTTAAGGAAACCTTTGCGCCACGTTCTAGGAGCATTTCCGAAACATAGCTACCAACCATACCGGAGCCTCCAGTTACCAAAACATGTTTATCTTTCCAATAATTCATACTTACTCAAAATTTTTGACCAACAAATTACAAAGCAAGGACATCTCTTCATCAGTTAGTTCAGGATTATTCCCAAAGTAGAGACCATTCTTATGAACAAAGTCAGAATTTATACAGTTCTGAACCTCTCCAGAATACTTCTTATAAAAGGGTTGTTTCGTCATATCACCAGCAATAACAGGGCGTATTTCCACGCCATGTTTAATAAACCTCTGTTTATATTTTTCCAAGGTCTCCTTGTCTTTACATACCAAGGGCATGGCAAAATTTGATACCAAACTCATATGGCTCACATCCAAAGGGATAAAATCGTCATTTTGCTCTATAACTTTCTGAAATTTCCAGAAATTCCTCTCTCTTATGGAGACTATTTCATCCCAATATTGCAACTGTACATTTCCTAAAAAACCGTTTATTTCTGTGGGTCTAGCGTTGTAGGCTAAATCATAAAATATATATTTTGAATAAAACTCGTCAATGTGATGCTCAGCCCTAAGTTTCTTCTGTTGCTCAATGGGTAAATTCCTATCCCAACCATGAATCCTTGTTATAAGTAGCATATTGTAAAGGTCATCATCATCTGTACAAATCATTCCACCTTCAATAGTAGAGAGGTGATGTCCTACAAAAAAGGAAAAAGTGGAGGCATTGCCAAAATTACCTAAAAGAACCTCATTACATTTAGATCCCAATGACTCACAATTATCTTCTATAAAAAGTACTTCTTCCTCGGCACAAATATTGCGTATTTCCTCTATATCATCGCAAAATCCCAAAACATTAGTTAGAAAAAGGCAATCTATATTTGCAATCTGCTTTTTAAGCTCCTCTGGGGAAATATTCAGGGTCTGGAGGCTACAATCTAAGGCAATAGGCTCTAAACCAACCTGAAATAGTGGCATAACATTTGTGGACCAAGTTAGAGCAGAGAATCCAATTTTGTCTCCTTTTTTCAATCTACCCATATTGAACAACGACTGAATAAGAACAAGATTGGCACTACTTCCACTAGTAACAAATACAGCGTGTTTTCTTCCCTGCTTCTTTGCGAAAGCCTCCTCAAATTTCTTACACTCTGCGTGCATACTCAAAATTTCGGAGCGAAGTATAAAATCACAAAGCTTTTCCTTGGTATCCTGTTCATTGTAGAAAGTAGATTTCATTAATTTGATCATATTTTATTTTCCTTTCGATTCCATATTAAAATCGGAATCAATCATTATTTTAACAAGTTCTTTAAACTTAGTTTTGGGCAACCAATTTAATTTTTCATATGCCTTAGTTGGGTCACCAATCAAAAGATCCACTTCCGCAGGTCTAAAGTATTGAGGGTCAATCTCAATAATTGTTCTTCCCGATTTCTTATCAATTCCCCTTTCTTCAGTTCCCTGCCCCTCCCAAAACAAGTCAAAGCCTAGGTTTTTACAGGATTCCTCAATAAACTCTCTTACAGAATGGGTCTCACCAGTAGCTAAAATATAGTCATCGGGCTCATCCTGCTGTAACATAAGCCACATCCCTTCCACATAATCCTTAGCATAACCCCAATCTCTCTTCGCATCGAGATTACCCAAGTACATTTTCTCATCTATCCCAAGCTTTATTCGCGACAGCCCTCTTGTTATCTTACGAGTAACGAAGTTCTCTCCCCTCCTTGGGGACTCATGGTTAAATAATATCCCATTACAAGCGAATAAATCATAGCTTTCCCTATAATTCCTAGTAATCCAATAAGCATAGCGCAACCATATGGGGATCGTGGATGAAAAGGTGTAGTCTCTTTCTGCGGAATTTCTTGGACTTTTCCAAACATTTCTGAAGAGGAAGCCTGATAAAATTTTGTCTTAATACCTGAATCTTTTATAGCATCTAAAATCCTCAGTGTTCCTAATCCAGTTATGTCTCCCGTATATTCAGGTATATCGAAACTTATTCTCACATGGCTTTGTGCTCCCAAGTGATATATCTCTTCTGGCTCAATGCTATCTATCAACCGTGAAATATTGCTACTATCAGATAAATCCCCATAATGTAAAATGAGTCTCTTCCCAGTCTCATGTGGATCTTGAAAGATATGGTCAATTCTTTCAGTATTAAAAGTTGAAGCCCTCCTGATTATTCCGTGGACTTCATACCCTTTCTCAAGTAATAATTCAGCAAGATAGCTACCATCTTGTCCCGTGATACCAGTTATTAAAGCTTTTTTCATAAAAATAATATTAAACTAAATTAGTACCAAAATCAACCTCGCGAAGAGCCTGCTCAAAAATTACACCCCAATCAAAGTTTCGTGCGAAATCAATTGAATTCTCTTTGTACTTTCGAAGCATCTCCTTATTTCCCATTAAATAAATTATATTTCTAGATATATTCTCCTTACTATAATCGACTAGAATACCAACTTTTTTTGCCACTAACTCATCAGTATTGTGAGGAACATCAGTTAGAAGAACAGGCAATCCGCAGGCTAAATATAATTTAATTTTCCCAGGGTCTGTGAAATATGTAAAACTTATATTCCCGTTAAAATCGGTCTTTGTATATAGAGCAATCCCCGCGGCACACCGTACAAGCATTTGCTCAACTATTTTGGGATCTGCAACAAAATCCGTAAATTCTATATATCTCTCTATATCAAGATCCTTGGATTTTTCTTTAAGAAAAGGTAAATACTCTCCGCCACCAATAACTTTAAACTTGAAATCCTTTATTTCTTTTACTACTTCTGGAATAGCTTCCAATACATATTGGACTCCTTGTTTCTCCAAAATATGCCCCATAAAAACTAAAGTGTTTTTTTCTACCTCCTCAAATTCGGGAATCTTAATCCTATCTAGCCATACTCCAATTGGAACAACTTTCTGGTTACCACCACTATAATTAAAATATTCTTTTCTAGCTGTTTCCATACGCGGAGACAGGTTCCAAGTCACATCGCAATAGGTTACACAAAGCTGATCTATCTTGTGATAAATACTGTTCAATATCTTGTTCTGAAACCGTTTTGGGTTATAATCTATTACATAAAAAACGGTTTTGTTCACCTTACCCAGCAGTTTCAACATAACTCCAGATAAGGCATTTAAGTTGTCACTCCCAACATATAAATCCCACTTTTCTCTAGTTTTAAGAACATAAAAAATACTCAGAATAAAATCCTTTAAATAGGACAAAAGCTCTGGTATCTTTTTTATCTCCTGATATTTCTCGGATTTTAATGCACCATTTTCATAAAGCTCAAAACCTGAACCTCGTAGCTTTTTGTTATAAAAAAGGGGATGACCAATAAATAAGAGCTTATTAATTCTATTATTCAATAAATATTCCTTAAGATCTTGTGCAGGTCCTGTAGTGTATACATGTGTGGCAATTACAATCTTTTTATCTTTTAACATATTTATTAAATAAAAAACCTAAACCTACTAAAATTCTTATAAAATACATCCCAAAAGCAAGATGTGGCTGAATCAATATTTTTTTCCATTTTCCACTCTCCAAAAATACACCAAAAAATCTATACCAAAAGCCAAATTGTTTTGTAATATCTGGGTCACTCTTACCCCATTTCTCTGTATAACCTTCAAAAGTTTTCACATACTTTCCTTTTTTACTCACATACTTAGATAATGTTAGCCACTCCTCGTGATGAAACAAAGTATTGACAGTTATTCCTAACTTGAATTGCTTCTTCTTTAAACTTTTTGTTATATCCCAATCGTCAGGTCCAAACATTATGTTTTTTGTATCGTAACCTCCAATATCTAAAAAGGCATTTCTCTTAACAAAACGGACTCCATCTATACAGGTACTATTGTAAAAGCTCCTTTCAAAGTCTCTGATTTTTCCAAACCATCCCGTCCCACATATTTTCTCTGGAACAAATAAAGCATCATACTCTTGTATAAGTTCTACTGCTTCCTTGAAAAGCTTTGGATGAAAAGTCATAT
Organism: uncultured Candidatus Saccharibacteria bacterium; assembly: GCA_964535155.1. Taxonomy (GTDB): domain Bacteria; phylum Patescibacteriota; class WWE3; order UBA101185; family UBA10185; genus JAGPFW01. The sequence continues at coordinate 2,301 of CAZHSR010000009.1, read as the reverse complement.
CCGCATCAGGAAAAAAGAGTATATCCCCCTGAGATTTCGCGACACCTGCATTAACCTGAGCTCCTCTAAAGTTTTTTATATTTTCAAGAGGGGCAATATCAGAAAGGCTATATACTTGAGAAAGGTAGTTCTTGGCGATATTTTTCGTATCATCAGTTGATCCATTATCCACCAAGATAATTTCAATTTGGTCTTTTGGATACTCTTGATCAAGGAGTGATTTTATACAGCGCTCGATATTAGCCGACTCATTCTTTGTGGCTAATATTACGCTTATGAAGGTCATAAAAGCTCTCTATCCTCCTGCTCTTTTTTCTTAGATCCACTTCCAAAATCCATCAAATGACCCCTCAACTTCTTCCCAGCCATCACAAAAAACTTAATATCATCCATTGACCTTATGGAGAGCAACTTCCTAATAATAAACTTTGGAGTTAAGAAAACCGTATAAAGCTCTTGTGTTAGGTCTTGCAATCTATTTTCATCAAAAGGCACTTTCATTACAGGGCCTCGCATATCAAATTTTTCATATTCTTTTGGTCCCACTAACAACAAATCCTTTTCCACACATTCCTTATACAAGGGCGTACCAGGGTAAGGCACTGTAATTGTTGCCTGCATTGTATCCACAAGTCCCTTTTTAAACATCTCCTTAGCTAAACGAATTGTGTTCTTTGCCATTTCTTCGGTTTCCCAAGGGTAACCAACCATAATAGTAATGTGGGGTTCTAAACCAGCATTTTTTGCCATTCTTAAACCTTGCTCAATCTCTTCCACTTTTAGACCTTTGTTTATTCTATCTAAAGTTTCCTGATTTCCAGATTCAAATCCATACAAAATGTAACGGAAATTTGCCTTTCCCATAAGATTATAAGTTTCTTGATCAAGAGCTTTTAAACGCATATTACAACTAAAAACAACTTTTTTGTTATAACCAGAATCAATTAACAAATTACAAAACTTTTTTAAATCTTCTCCTATAAAAAGACTTCCAGCATCATCAAAAACTTCTCTTATGCCATAATTATCAACTACATGTTTTACTTCGTTAAATAATCTTTCTGGAGAAAAGTGTCTATAAGTGCCTTGTGGAAAAAGAGTGTGATTCCAAATGCAAAAAGTGCATTTTCCCCACCAACAATCCCTTCCAGAATAAACATAAGTGCCTGGTTTAAATTTAAAGTTCCCATTTTCGTAGGCATATAACTTCCATTGAGTTAAATCCCTATCAATAAAGGGTAAATCGTCCAAGTTATGATGCATTTCTGCAGGACCGGAAACCCAAAAATCACCATTGTAGTTACCTTGCCCTTCTGGAATTTTTATAAATGCCGCATCTTTTCTTAGCCAAACTCCTCCAGGGATTTTTACTCCTTTTGAAATTGCATCTAGTAAATCTGATAAAACAAAGTCAAAATCTCCTCCAACAATAACGGCATCCACAACACTATTTTCCATACTTTCTTTTGGATCATAAGTCACATGGTCCCCTACCAAAATTACTATCATTTGAGGATATTTTTGTTTTAATTCACCGATAATTGCCCAATGCTTTCTTATTACTGGAGCCTTTGACTCAATAAGCAAAACTTCTGGCTTTTCTTCTTCCAATTGAGCAAGCCATTCTGCATAAGTTTTTTCTGTGGCTATACCATCCATCCAAACAACTTCATAACCTCTTTGTTGTGCTAAAGAAGCTGCATAAGAAGGAACCATTGGATAAATATATGTAGGGGAATTAAAATATTGAAACTGTCTGTTCTGTGAAAGAAGTGGAACGCCTTTGTCTGTTTCAATTGGTGGATAAGCTATGGCTATTTTCATAAAAATATTGTAACACTATCCGCCTAAATAATTTCCAGAAGAAGCGTCTATTCCGCGTAGCTTTAATGAAGGCTTTTTAATATAACCTAACATAAAGTTGATTCCATATACTATGTGAGTTAAAAATATTCCAACGCTCATGTAGAAAAATACAACAGGTTTTTTTTCTTTTACTGTAGTGCGAAGAGATTCTAGGAAAAGCAGGATTAGATAGGCAAAAATTGTATAAAAGTAGAAAGGCCAAAGGAAGGGTAAAAAAGTGGCAATTACTGGACCCAAAATTAAGCCTAATACAAATAATGAAGGGATAAAATACGAGGGAAGTCTGGATGTTTCGGGGAAAATCCTTGCAAATTGACCTCTATGCTGACCGTACCTTGAGACCTGTTTTAAATGGGGCAGGAAAACATCCCTTCGATGGTGGAAAACTATTGGATTGGGGTCATATATAAAGGGTTTTTTATAGTATTTAACTAA
>CAZHSR010000008.1:18558-26802 GCA_964535155.1 uncultured Candidatus Saccharibacteria bacterium | reverse complement strand
GCTGGGGCTGGGGAAACTGGGGGCGTGAAAACAACGGGATTATCCGCAACATCACTTCCATTTGAAGCTACAGAAGAATTATTATCATTTTGTGAGTCATCATCCCAAAAATCTGGCATAAACTATTTCTTTTTTGATTTAACTTCTTTACCCTCTAGACCATCTTGCAATGAATCCACATAGGGCTTGGCTTTTGACTTAATCTCGTCTAGAACAGGTTCAACCTCGGTTTTAACCTCAGTATATTTTGCTTTCCCTGTTGCAACAGCCTTCTCAAAAGATGCTTTTAAATCCTCTGCCTCTTTTGAAAGCTTTTTCCTAGTATCATCGCCTTTCCTTGGTGCAAACAAAAGCCCAAGTACAGCTCCAATACCAATTCCCCACAAAAATTTATTTCCTTTTTTTGTCATGTTTTTCCTCCTCTTCTACATCTTCAAAGATGTCACTTAAAGTTGTAATTGATCTAACAGTTTTAAATCCGCGAAAAAGTCCAAGAGCCAAAGTTCCAAATTTAAAAAACGAGCCAACAAAGGAGTTGGAGAGTTTATTGGCATTTTCCAAAATGGAATTTACTCTCTTAAAAAGCCTGTGGATTTGCACAAATATAAAGAGCAAGAAGGCAATCCAAAGAGCAAAATTTATAATGAGGAGTGATACCAGAATGGTAGTTAATGTTTCTGTTGTCATAGGCAGTAGATATTAATTAATCTGAGAAAAGTATAGCATAGATTCTAAAATATGAGTTTTTCAATACTCAATAAGTATCCTTGTAAAACAGCATTTAATCGTCACCTGGGAAGGTATTAGCAACAGATTCAATTGCATTTTGCCAAGAATAATACCCCTCTGGATTCAAAGCTGTTAAAACTTTGCTACTGAAGTCCCTCCAAGCAACTGTTACATCAACATGGTCGTCTAGATCATAACTTTTACTTATAAAAGGGCAATTCTGAAGAAAAAAGTCGTAATAAATGGGTACTTCCAAAGAGTACATATATTTTTTAATAGATGCATAAATATCTTGCCTTTTTTCAGCTAATTTTGTCGCAGCAATTGCCCCAGCATATTCACCCGCGTCTGCTAGAGGAATACTCTCATTCTTAGAGTTGGTTATTACTCTGTCCCCCTCAAAATGTAAAAATGGAGGTAAAGGCAGAGAGACTTCCCCATTTTCAAAACGCAAGAAATCTTCCCCAAACATAGATGAAAACCTAGCTATTCTAGCTTCCCTTAAGTCATTTAGAGCCTCAGTAATTGCAGTCATATTGGATGTGGCCTCTTCAAAGTTATTATTCTCAAGCGCCGAAACCACCCCTGCCTTCGAACGATCTATGGAATCCTCTAATTCCCCTTCATGTTCAGTATCCATAGTTTCATGAGTCATCTCACGCCTAGCTTCTTGAACTTGCTCTTTAGTATATCTAAATCTTGGACGATCAGTTGAGTCATCCTCCACATACTCAGCTCCCCCTCTTCTAGCTTTCAAGTCAGCGTGAAATCTTGTCTTGTAGGCATTGCGTAAGGAGGCAATTTCTTCTACACTCAAACCAGCCAATTTTTCCTTATTCTTTTGAATAAAAGCAAGTTCTTCCCGCCAATCAGCCCAGCCCCAATGTATTTCATTTGGTTTATCGGTTATATGAATACGACCTTCTGCATCCTTATACAATAACTCAGGAATAGGCATAGGTATATCGGATAAACCAAGATCTTCTAGATAAGAAAAGTATGAATCTGTTACATCTTTACCAGCAAGCAATCTCTTCTCCGCATCTTGCTTAGCCATCGCATTTTGGGTGCGACCAAGCCCTTCACTTAAATGAAAGGATTCTAAAAAATCTGGTTCGGGAATATCAGACTGTTCTCTATAAGAAGGTCTCTCCATTTCTGGATACTCCTTCTCTGAGGAGAGGCTAAATACTTCTTCTTGGGGATCTCTATCCCTTTCTGAACCCTTCATTTTACGATTTTCTCCCACTAGTTTGCTTGGGAAAGGCACCAGGGATAGGATGTTCCGAATAGGGCAGTGTCTTTTCCGGATCCCTGTACGGATTATCAGTGGTACCTCTGCGAGAAACGTTATCCCCAGTATTAAGAAGATCCCATTCCAAGGATTCGAAAGAGCCAGGTGTTATCTTCAAAATTTGTCCTCCAGAGAACTTCAAAAACATTTGCGGGCCAGAATCATGTTCGTTAGTATCATAAAAGACTACTTCTTCAAAGGTACGCCCCTTAAGGTTCTCAAAAGCTCGCAGGAACTCTGGGCCATACTTATCTCGATCCATTTCCGTTCGAACATCGGATAACTGCTCAGGAGTAAATTCCAATCTAGGACCTACCACTGGAGACTCATTCATTACATATTTGGCACCTCCCTTTAGCTTTTCGGCATCACTAACAAGACGCTCCGTCGTTTGTGCAACTATCTCTTCTGGATCTACTTCGGAATTCCTCATAAAAAGTTATCTCCTTTTTCCAGAACCCTTTGCAAGAGGAGTTGCTGGAACAATCTTGATTTCAGTTACATATTCGGTTTCATTAGTCACTGGATTTGCGGTCTCCTTAGAAGTTGCATCTACATAGGCATTACCAACACGCTTCCAATAATAGTAATTTCCATAACCTGTAGGAGTAGTAGGTGTCTCATGTGCTACGTCTGGGTAAACATAAATCTCTACGGCGTCATCGTGTTCGGCAGATCCGTGCATCTCCCCTTCTAACCATTCTGCTACTTCTTTAGAAAATCCTGCCTCACGCAATTTTGTACACACTTCCCCAGATTCTTGCAACCAAGTCTCCCAATTGGGAGTTGCATTTAACTTTTCTGTGTCCATTGCAAAAGCTTGGGTTTCTGGACCTTTTTTACCTTCATCACCTGACATATTTTATCCTTTCTAAACTATCTAATAAAAAAACTATAGATAGATAGATAGATAATGTCAAGACTGAATATTTTTACCTATTCAAAAATGAGGTTTCTGGCTCTTCTGGAGGAGAAATTCCAGTTTGGCACATTTTGTGACAAACTCATTGTCTTCCTTTGCAACCGGTGACATTTTGTCACCAATTCAGATCCTTCCTTTTTCAACTGGTCACAATTTGTAACCGCTTCACTTTTTTTGGCTTTAGAACAATGTATTTACTTTATCCAATAACTGAATTTATATAAAAAACTAAGGATTTGAGACTTCCTCAACCTCCTCAACAGCTTCTAAATCTGCCTCTCCTTCCAAAGGAATTTCCTCCTCAGGCACATCCTCCCCTTCCCCCACAGGAACAGGCTCCGCCACAGGCAATACCACCTCCACAGGCCTGTAAATCAAAGTTAAAACCTTCTCTGCCCTTTTCTCCAAAGCATTAATTGAAACCACACTTAAAGTATTTACACCTTCCTTTAAATTTACAGAAGCTACAAAACTTCCATCTGGTTTTAGCAAAACAACTTCTCCATTTATTAAAAGCGTGGAATCAATATCTGTTTTCCCTGTAATATCAACCAAAGATCTTTCCACTATTTTATTATCTTCGGGATGGGAAATTACAAGGTCGGGAGGCCCCTGATAATTTTTGTATGCGTAATACAAATATCCAAAAAATCCTGTTAACAACAAAGCACAAACAGTTACTAAAACTCCCTTGGAAGTAATCACAAATCGGTTTTTAATTTTTGTCCCTAACTTTGCATCCCTTATTGGAAAATCTTCTGGGAAAGCATATCCAAATTCTCGTCGCCATAAAGCCAAAATCTCTTCCACATTTAAACCCAAAACACCTGCATAAATTTTTAAAAATCCGCGTGCATGCAAAGAACTATCAAAAACCGAATAATCATTTTCTTCCAAAGCTTTTATATACTTTGGATGAATTTTTATATTTTTATACAAACTATCTGGAGTTTGCCGCAATTTTTTCCTTTGAGAAAGCAAAATTTCACCTAAGTTTTTCATATTTATATTTATTATTTTCCTAAATTTAAAAAGAGAAATCGTCAAGCGATTCCAAAGAATCACTCCTTGAGGCAAGAACTTCCCTTGGCTGCGAACCATTTTGAGGACCTATTACACCTTTGGCTTCTAATTCATCCAAAATTCTTGCTGCTCTTGCATACCCAATGGAAAGACGGCGTTGCAAAAGGGAAGCAGAGGCTTTACCAGAGTTTAAACATATTTCTGTGGCTTCATCAAACAGGTCATCAACAGAATCACCTCCTGCAGAAACACTATTATTTCCTTGCTCTACTTTTTGAGCCATTTCTAAAATTTCGTCTTTATATTCAGGATCCACACCTTGATCTTTTAGGTACTTAACTAAAGAGTTTATTTCCTGCTCTGAAACCCATGCCCCTTGTAATCGAGAAGGTTTTGAAGCATCTGGTGGGACAAAGAGCATATCTCCTTTTCCTAAAAGCTTTTCTGCTCCTGGCTGATCTATAATAACTCGCGAATCTATTTGGCTAGAAACATTGAAAGCTATTCTACAAGGGATGTTTGCCTTAATTAGTCCTGTAATTATATTAGTGGAAGGTCTTTGCACCGACAATACCAAGTGAATCCCTGTAGCACGGGCTAGTTGTGCCAAACGAATAATACTCTTTTCTACAGAAGCAGGATCTGCCACCATTATCTCTCCCAACTCATCCACAACAATTACAATATAAGGCAGAGCCTGAAAACCAGATTTTTCATTATAAGAGTCAATATTCCTTGCATGAGCACTTTCAAAAAGCTTGTAGCGTCGCTCCATTTCTAGAACTGCCCACTTAAAAACTGCAGGAGCTTTTTCCGTATCAGTTATAACTGGCGTTAATAGATGAGGAATGCCATCATAATAGGTAAATTCGACTCTCTTTGGATCCACCATTATAAACTTTACTTCTTGAGGGGTTGCTCTAAAAAGCATGGAGAAGACCAAGGAGTGCAAAAATATAGATTTTCCAGAACCTGTTGCTCCTGCCACCAACAAGTGAGGCATTTTTCCTATATCATAAACAAAAACTTTACCTCCAACATCCTTTCCCAAAACTATACCCAATTTTGTTGCCAAAGCTTTCATAGGCTCGGAAGTTAACAAAACCTTAAAGGGCACAATAACTCGATTGTGATTTGGCACTTCTATACCAATATAGGGCTGACCTGGAATTGGTGCTTCTATTCTTACAGAGCCTGTTGGCGAAGAAAGTGCTAACGCCAAGTCTGATTGAAGATTTACTATTTTTGAAATTTTCGTACCCGAAGGGACATCTAAAACATATTGTGTAACCGCAGGTCCTGCATGATGCTCCCTTACCGTCCCCTTTATTCCAAAAGATCTTAAGGTTGACTCAATTATTTGCTCACGAGTTTTTACATTTCCCGCATCTGGAGCAGCCTCCCTTGTATCATCAAGCAAAGTTAAAGGTGGAAGTTGCCAAACTCTATCTGCATAAGGAAGATTTGGGGCTATTGAGGTTAAAACCGACGAATCTTCGGTTGAGTTTGGCTCTAGATGATACCCATTTTGTGGCTCTGAAAAAGGAGGAAGCACCTCTAGTTTAGATTTGGGCTCTTCAATTACTTGAGGTGCAATTTCCTCCACTGGGGAACTTTCTTTAGACTTTTCTGCCAATTCTCCCACAGTTAAATCATCCAAAGATTCTTCTTCTGGAGTCTCAGGTCTCTTCAGTTTTTCCTTAGCCTTCTGAAAGGAATTTTTGACGGCAATAAGCATTGTGTTTATGGACACATTTGATACCAACACAATCGAAGTGAAGCACAGCGCCAAAAGGATGATGCCTGCTCCAACAAGTCCAAAAGCTCCATTTAATGTAGAAAGTAAGTGATACCCAATTAGACCTCCGTTAGAACCAGAAGACGCTTTTGTAAAAGGGTTAGAATTCCAAGAAAAAAGCGTAGCCATGCCAGAAAGAGAAATGAGAAAAAAAGTTAATCCCAGTAAAACGCGAACATTTTTAAACCTAAACTGCAGGGAATCAATAAAAAAAGTTGCCAGTAAAAGCAAGATGAAAGGTGAGATAAAGGCAAACCATCCAAAACCTTTTTTTATAAGACTATTTACAAAAGCATTTACGCTATAAGAAGGGGCAAAAAACGACAAAATTATTAAAAGAGCCGTTACAATTAATAAAATTGCAGAAACTGACTTTAAAACTTCGGGCTTAAAATCAAGGTTTAATTTAAATTTTTTTCTTCTTCCCCTTTTTTTAGGCATTACCTATATAATACCACGGTCTTAAAGGTATATGGCTTGAATGAAAATCAAAGGATTTCGGCCTGTTTCTTTAAACAAAAGCTTATTCATCTTCTTTTCAATCTCATCTTTGGCATTATTCCAATTCTTTCGCAGATCCTCTTTTTGATTTATGGTATCTGTAACCGATTGCTTTGCTTTTGCCAAGAGTCCCCCTGACTCTTTAACATACACAAATCCTCTAGTTACTACTTCCACCTTGCCTAAAAATTGACCAGTTTTTTCAGAAACGGCAATTATTACTACAAACATACCATCATCAGAAAGCTTTTCTCTGTCACGAATAACGGAAGTACCCACATCGCCTATGTTGGAGCCATCAATAAATATATCTCTAACAGGGTAATTGGGTCCTTTTTTAGCATTTCCGTTTTCAAACAGGACTGTATCACCTTCTCTTTGTTCAAAAACATTTGCTTGATTATGACCAAGAGTACCAATCATGTTGGAATAAGCTCGCATCCTTTTTACTGTACCACCAATAGGAATAAAGTATTTAGCTTTTGACAAGAAAGCCACCATTTTTAAGTCACCTTTAGTACCGTGACCTGAAACATGTAAATTATCCTGAATTTCGCTGTAAATAACTTTTGCACCAAGAGAAATTAAGCTATCTTGCACTTTCTCCACTGCTTCAGCCACTCCAGGAGGATTTGGGTCGGCTGAAAATACCACAAAGGCACCTTCCTGCAAACTTACCTCAGAATGATCCGCCCGACTAATTCTCCCTAAAGCAGATCCTGATTGTCCGTAACATCCTGCCACAATGTAAACCAAATCAGACTGGTTATATTTGGAGGCACTTTTTGAGTCTACAAAAACATCATCACTAAAGGGCAAGTATTTTAATCCTCTTGCTACTGCCACACTTTGTTCCATGGAACGACCCATAATGACTACTTTCCGCCCTAATTTTTGAGCCGCCGTAATGATTTGGAACATTCGCGAAATATTCGATGAAATTGTTGTGACAATGACTTGCTTTCCCTCAGCTTGGGAAAACAAGGTATCAAAAGTCCCCGACAATTCTTTCTCTGGCTTTGAATACCCTTCGGTTGTAACGCCTAAACAGTCTGACAACAGACACAAAACACCCTCATCGCCATATCTTGCAATTTTTCCAAGCTCAATAGGTTCATCTAAAACAGGCATTAAGTCTATTTTAAAATCCGAAATGTGCAAAACTGTTCCTTCTGGGGTTTTTATTGCAAAGCCTAAAGAATCCGGGACCGAATGATTTACCCTAAAAGCTTCTAAAGTAAAAGCTCCAATTTTTAAAGGAGCCATTTCTGCACTTAACAGGTACATGGAAGGATTCTTTGGCACATCCTTATACCTTCGTTCATCCGTAAACTTTTCTTTTAGGAATCCCTGCACCAATTTACTTGCATAAACGGTAACTTTTGGGAACTCCTTTAAAAAGTAAGGAACAGCTCCAATATGGTCTTCGTGACCATGAGTTAGGACTAACCCTCTAATTTTGTGAGAATTTTCCTGCAAATAAGTAAAATCTGGAATAACCATATCTACTCCTAGCATTTCGCTGTCAGGAAAACCTACACCACAATCAACTACTATAATATCGTCTCCGTACTCATATACGGTTAGATTTTTTGTAACGGCTTCTGTACCGCTTAAGTTCATAATTTTTAACATAATTTATATTTTCAATTTTAATTGACCTTTCTCTTCTTTTGAAGAATTATTAATTTTATTTTGTTCTATTTCTAATTGCTTTAAAACTTGAGGGATTCTCATAAAATCCTCTCTTAAAGCTTGGAGAAAATCTCCTTTTCTTAAAGCAGCAGCTGGATGATACACAGGATACACATGTAATCCGTTATCTGCTTTTATTAGGTTACCATGATCCCTAGAAATCTTACCTTCTTTATAAAAGTAATACATGGCAAACCTACCCAAAGTAACCACCAATTTTGGCTTTATTGCCCGCAATTGCACTGTTAAATACGGGTCGCAAGCTACAATTTCATCTGGTTG
>CAZHSR010000008.1:6465-18548 GCA_964535155.1 uncultured Candidatus Saccharibacteria bacterium | reverse complement strand
GCTCCCTATTATTTGGCGGACGATGCTTTAAAATATTTCCTATCCAAACATCTTCCCTTTTTAGCCCTATTTCTTGCAACAGCTCATTCAGAAGGTTGCCCGCCCGACCCACAAATGGACGCCCTAACTTGTCTTCATTTGCCCCAGGGGCTTCTCCTACAAACACAATCTCTGCGTTTATATTCCCTTCGCCAGGGACTGGATTCAACGCCGTTTCATATAAAGGACACTTTTTGCAATCCGCAATTTGTAGCGCCAACTTTTCTAAAACATCTTTTTTCTGCATATTTATTTCCTAAAAAATCGCGTGTAAGAGACCCTTTTCCGACAAAAGCTCCTGTACCCAGCAGTTTTGGAGGGAAAGGGTCTCGTAAACCTACCAAGAAGGAAGATAATACTTCAAATTCTCCTCCGTCACATAAACCCCCTCAACCTCTCCCATAATAATCTGCTTTGCCACCTTTCGGCACATGGCCTCCAAAATCCTTCCCAAGCTTCTTATTCCAGAGTCATATCCAAAAGGTGTGACGATTTTTGGCCATAAATTAGGATCAATTTGCAACTCTTGCTCCTGAAGTCCAGACTTTTCTCGAACTTTTGGAAACAGGTAGTCTCTAGCAATAACCACTTTTTCATCATTAGTATAAGAAGGCATCTTAACAACTTCCATTCTATCCATTAAAGCCGCCGATAAAGTACCAGTGTTGTTAGCAGAACAGATAAACAAAACTTCCGAAAGATCTATTGGATAATCTATATAATGGTCCCTAAATTCCTTATTTTGATTAGGATCCAGGATTTCCAATAATATAGCCATAATATCTGCCAAAAGGCCTGCTTCTCCACTAGCTTTTTCGATTTCATCCAACAAAATTAGCGGATTTCTAACCTGAGTTTTCATTAAAGCCTTTACTATTTGACCTGGCTCTGCTCCAGGTAAAGCTTTTGATTTGCCACGCAATTCCAAAGGTGAACCAATTCCTCCCATTGGAATACGCATAAATTTTCTTCCCAAGGTATCTGCCACCGACTTTGCCAAAGTAGTTTTACCAACTCCTTGCAGTCCTACCAAAAGTAAAACGGGCGATTTTCCAATTCCATCTTGCCCTCGTCTTTTTAAAAGCATAATGGTTGCCAAATATTCCAAAATTCTATCTTTTACATCCTGCATGCCATAATGCTCACTATCCATCATTTGTTGAGCATGAGTGAGATCCAAAATATCTTCTGTATGTGTACTCCATGGAAGGGATGTTGCGACTTCAATATATCGTGAAAGCGTGTCAAATTCCGAAGCATAATGACCCAATTTTGCCATTCTATCAAGCCTCTGAATCATTTGAGTTAGGCGCTCTCGCAGTTCTTCTGGCATTCCTTGGGTATCTTTAACCAAAGAATTTAGGGTATCTAGCTCTTGAAAAATAAAACTTTCGGTTGAGGGGGAATTTGCAACATTTGAGGCATTAGCCACATTTTTTGCAGCGTCATCATCAATTGAGTTTATTGAAACAGTATCATCCATTGTTTTTACCTTGAGAAATATTATTTACTACTAAGCTTTTGGGTAATTTACAGCCACAAGAGGAGCAAAAGAAGCGATCCATAAAAGTTAATTTTCTTCCACAGTCGGGGCAGACTCTTTTGCTCATTGTGTTTATTGTACCATCAAGTAGGACTTTGAAAACCGTAATCTCTTAATAGAGTATCTACGGTTGTCTTCCGGAAGTTTTTTCTTCCAAAGCCTTTTTAGATAAACTAATCTTTCCTCTATCCACATCCAAAACTTTTACTCTAACTGTATCTCCAGCCTTTAGATAGTCGCGAACATTATCTACATAATCATGAGAAATTTCGCTTACATGTAAAAGACCGTTTTTACCTGGGAGAATTTCTACAAAGGCTCCAAAGTCAACAACTTCTTCTACTACCCCATCATAAATTTCACCTCGTTCTACATCTTTTACTAATGCAGCAATTCTTGCCAAAGCAGTGTCAACATCTGACCGTTCTATAGCTGTAACTGTTACAGTACCGTCATCGTCAATGTTTACTTCAGAATTAGTGGTTTCTTGAACTTCTTTAATAGTCTTTCCGCCACTTCCAATAACAACTCCGATTTTTTCAGGATCTATTTTTATAGAGCCACTCTTTGGAGCATATTTGGAAACTTCCTTATTGGATGTAGTTATAACTTTTCTCATTTCCTCAAGAACATGCATTCTACCTTCTTTAGACTGTTCAAAGATTTTCACTAACAAATCCATAGGAATTCCTTTTGCCTTCATATCACATTGAATTGCTGTAACTCCATCTTTTGTACCGGTCATTTTAAAGTCTAATAAACCAAAGGCATCTTCTCTATAAGCTAAATCGGTTATGACTTTGTATTCACTAAAATCGTCAGTTGCCATTAAACCAATTCCAACTCCTGCTACCATATCTTTAATAGGAACTCCTGCGTCCATTAAGGCCAAAGTAGAACCACAAGTGGCTGCCATAGAGCTAGAGCCACTAGAAGACAAGGTTTCAGACATTAATAAGATGGTATAAGGAAAGTCCGCTTGGGAAGGAATTACTGGTATTAAAGCTTTTTCTGCCAACATTCCATGACCAATTTCTCTTCCACCTGCACCGCCAATTCTTCCTGTCTCGCCAACAGAATAAGGGGGGAAATTGTAGAAGTGCATATATCGCTTGGTATCTTCACCGTACATGTCTTGCATAATTAACTCCATATTTGGAGATCCAAGTGTTGCAACAGTTAAAACTTGAGTTACACCTCTTGTAAACATGCCACTTCCATGGGTTCTTGGCAAAACAGCAATTTCACAAGAAATGTCTCTAACTTGCTTTAAACCTCTTCCATCAGGGCGTTTTTCTTCTTTTACAAGTTTGGTCTGCAAAATATCCTTTTCTATTTCTTCAAAGGATCTTTCCATATCGGTTTTTTTGTACTTACCTTCAAATTTGGCGTACACCTCTTCCAATAAAGCGTTTCTTTCTGCAGTAAATTCATGCTTCTCTTTAAAACCTGCGTACAACATTTCTTCAACTTTTTCGCCAATAACAGACTTTACATCTGCAATTAACTCTTCGGGAAGAGCTTGAGAAACATATTCATACTTTTTATTTTCTGGATTTACTTCTGCTGCAAATTCCAAAATAAAATCAACCAAAACTTCTAAGCGATTTCTTGCAAATTCTATTGCACCTAAAACAACTTCTTCTGGCAAAATGTGAGCTTCTGCTTCCATTGCTAAATACTTTAAGTCTTTACCAACAAAGGAAATCATTAAATTCAATTTTGAGTTTCCAAGCTCCTCTTTGGAAGGATTTAAAACATATTCATCATTTACATAACCAACTATTGCAGAGACCATAGGGCCTTCCCAAGGAATATCAGAAGCGGTTAAGGCTGCAGAAGTTCCTATCATGCTTAAAAATCTTGGATCTGAAGCAGGATCAAGAGATAAAATTGTGTTTACAACTTGAACTTCGTCTTTATAATCATTTGGGAACAAAGGTCTAACTGCATGATCAATAATAGTAGCCTCATCTGTGGGGCGACCTTCTCTTTTTACAAAGCGAGAAGATTTTATAAGACCACTTGCGTATAGTCTTTCTTCATAGTTTATAGATAAGGGAAAGTAATCCAAGTCAGGATTAAGTCCTCCAGAAACTACTGTACTTAGTACAACAGATTCTCCATAAGTTACTTGCACTGCCATATTTGCTTGCATAGCAACTTTTCCGGTTTCTAAAACCAATTTTCTACCTGCAAAATCAATTTCTTTTTTTGCGTATTTATTCATTTTTACCTTTCTAGAAGATTGAATAAGGGATTAAGGAGAAAATATTTGTCATTATTTTCCAAAGTCTCTCTAAATGTGCCTTTACAGGAGCTTTGAGAAAGTTTAAAAGGGAAAATAATGTTCAATATTCTTACCTTAATCCTAAACCTTGATTCAATCTAAATTATTAATTTTTTAACCACGCAAGTTTAGTTTTTTTACTACTGAGGAATATCTAGAAGAATCTTTGTCTTTTAGGTAAGACATAAGTCTTCTTCTTTTTCCAACGAGTTGTAATAAACCTCGTCTTGAGTGGTTATCTTTTTGATGACCTTTTAAGTGGTCGGACAATTGAGCTATTCGCTCTGAAAGTATGGCTATTTGGACCTCTGGAGAACCAGTGTCATTAGCGTGTACTTTATTGTCAGTTATTATTTTTTGCTTTGCGTCTTTTTGTAATGCCATAACCGTTTTACATTGTAACAAAATAATTTTCTGCTATCAAGCAGTATTATCTCAATTTATTGTTTTTTCCTATTCTATAGAGGGTTCTCTATAAGACATCCCCAGCAGAAGGGCTTTTGCTGCCTTTGGATCGGGCAAAATTCCCAGCATAGAAAGCAAGTTAAATACAACAGCACTCAAGTTTGGAGCCATTGTATCAATAACATTTACATCTCCATGTTGAGTATTAAAGTTGGTATTATCCAAATTTACAATTTTTGCTTTTATAAAGGAATCTCTAAGTTCCGACCCAACAGTACCCAAATCTTCGGGGGATTGTGCTCCTAAAACAAAAATCAGGTCAAAATCATGACCTTGAATTTCTGTTTTTACTTTAGAAGTGTCGAAGTCCTTTGAAATAGGCGAAAGAACCAGTTTTAAAACATTGTGCTCATTGGAGTAAGCCAATTTACTAGCGGGAGTATCAGAATAATCTATGGAAATAGTCAATTTTCTGGAATAAATGTCATCAGTAATTTGCCCAGAATTTATGATTTTTTTGCATTCCTCAGGGATTTCTGAGATATAAACTAGTGAGACATCCTTTTCTTTTTGAGTTAGGGCGTAATATAAGCCTGCTGCAGCACTTAAAGAGTCAGTGCCAGCCACCTCCGAAGGGACTATGGCTATGCTGGAGGCATTTTCAACCAATTCTTTTATTCTTGTTGCGTTATATTTTTCTTCTGACATATTTTTTTTACAGATTCTAACGATGTCTAATAACTATTATCTAGTGATTTTTGTTAGTTTCTTGTTGTTACTTTTGGTTGCAGGAATAATGTTTGTGAATTTTGTTCACATGAGAGTCTAACAGTTATAGGGTATTTTGTCAAGACTACCATCTCCCTGTAGAGCGTGTTTTTGTTCTAATACGCTCTACAGGGAAAAATGTTTTATTCAGGACACTCTTCTATAATAAACCTTACTTTCCTTTAATTTTATCTCGGATCTCTTTTGTTTCTAGAATGTCCCTATTGAAGAGATCCTCTATCTCCTAAAAGACAACTTTACCTGAATTACTCGAATAATCGAGACATTGGTCTCTTTTGCACATTACATATACCGCATCAGCGGTATCCACCATCTTTTCTTCTATGATTTTTACTATTGCTTCCACGGGATGAGCATATTTTGAAGGAGTTGAAGGATCAGTCCGTCTAGTTGATGCTTTCAGTAACAAGGAAATTGAGTTTGGTTTGAGATTTGAGGGGTTAAAAAGCTTTGTTGATGAATTTGTGTCTTTAGACAAAAGGTTTGGGGTTTTAAAAGGAAGGTTGAGAAACCCTAGGTTTCTGAGAATAAGCAAAGACTTATAAAACAAAACGGACATCAGTCAAAAACCTTTCGGTCTTCCCAGATGTCCGCCTACTCAAATCATTTACTTCTACCTAATGGCGCTTGAGGGGGAAGTAATAGACAACCCCGCCAGCCTGACGCACTTTCTCGGTTTCAAGATCAGCTTGTTTGCCCCCAGCAACATTCACCATATAGAATGGGTAACCGGAGTCGATGGCATGGCTTATGAAAGCGTCACTCTCGTCGCCCCAATTCGCGCCAACAATGTGCTCTTCAGCAACAGGGAATTTCTCGAACCTCGCGGCTTTCAGACAGGCGTAACCTACCAAGCGCCAACCCCGCTTCTGACCCTCTTCGTAAGCGTGTACCATCACGCCGTCGTTGGTCAGGCCAGAGACGACCTCAATCTGAGCACCCGGATGAGCCCGAGCGATAGCATCAAAAGTTTCTGCCACCTTAGCACGCGCGATTTGCTCGTCTACCTGAGTAGGCGGGCAGTAACCTGAAACCAAAACAATGACCTTTTTCACAGCAACCTCCTATTTGGGTGTGCTACAATTTGGAAATGAAATTGAACTAGATGCTGTTATTATACCGCGGAAAACCCTTTCTGTCAACCTATTGTATTGATTACAGACATATTGGACAAACACCCCTAAGAACTAAATACGCCATTGGAGTTAATTTATTTAACCCAATAGTGAGGTCTATTTGTATTAAAGTATATCAAATAGTCTACTAACCTTGAGTTAAAGTCTTTCCCTTAAATCCTTGGGCATCTTTTCAATAGCATACCTAAAAGCCGTACGAGGCATAGGGGCTTTATTCCTCATTACATATTCAAAAACCTCATTTTGATGGGATTGACTTGCCACTTTAAGAGCCCACCCATAACCCTTTTGCACAAGATCATCCTTATCTAAAAGTAAAATATCCGCAATCTCAAAAATTTCGGTTAAAAACTTGCCTCTTCTTGCAGGAACTATTAGTGAAACAGCAGAAGCTCTTTTAACCCAACGATTACTTGATTTTGCCCATGTCTTAAGGTCCTGCAAAAACTTTGGATACATTTCTATAAAAGCACCAATTGTATGGTTACATAAAGTGTCACAAGATGCCCAGTTGGAAACATAATTATTTACCCATTTTTCAAAGACTTTAAAATCGTTAGGCTCATATTTTTTGCGAATAAGATATGCAAAATGACAAGCAATAAATGATTCCTCCATAAATCCTGATTTCCACAGGTTTTCACATAAAGCAAAAACTTCTTTTTTATCCGTGGAAAGAATCTCTTTGTTGTAGGCTTTAGCAATTTTAGTAACTATAGCGGTTTTAACCCCGTAAATTTTAACTTCTTCTTTAAAATAGTTTTGACCAGTGGATTTGGTATGTGGATCAGTGTTTTGCTTAAGCTCTTGGCGGATTTTAGTGACGATTGGGGACATAATATCTTTTATTCAACCTCCCCAACAATAACCACATAATTCTTACCCCATTTCTTGACACATTTAGGGCAAGTTGTGTACCACATATACCATTTTGTAACAGACATTCCTTTTGCTTTTACAGTGTTTTCATAATCCTTGCACCAAATACCTGTGTCTTTAAAATCCCCTTCGTATACTTTGGAATAAAATTTTCCCGAAAGAGAAACATTTTCGGCACCTGGAACTTCTTTATCAACAGCTAGGTATAAATCCATATTCCATTTGGAAGTATGGTCAGAAAGGCCCATGTTGTCTTCAAATTTTGCACCAGATTCACGCACTTTGGCATCAAGCTTTTTTATAACAGATCCAAAGTTTATTGGCATGTAAAATAATGTAAAGACTTTATCCTTAACAAATTTTTTATTATCCCAGTAGAATTCTTTGTCGTCCCAAGGGAGGGGGTCAAATTTTGGGCAACATTCTTGATTTTGATTTGATGTTGTGTTGTTCATGTTTTTATTATATTTCGCTTACTCCCCTTCTGACAAATCGTTCTACATTCTTTTTGTTTTTGCCAGTTTAGCGCTGATAACAAAATATAATTAGACACTATTTCCCTCGAACGATGGTATGAATTCGGACGGATTGATTGGGTCAGTAAGTTGGTGTATCCGGAGTGGACGGTGAAGGAAGTGAGGAGGTTTCTGCAAGCTTGAAGGTAGATGTCAACTATTTAGCGGTTTTGTTGACATAGGGAGAGAAGATGTCAACACTTGATCAAATTAAAGACCTATCATAACTCTCTAGTATTACCATAAACATTCTTGCTACTATCTCGTCAGATCGCGTAAATACATCATGGTCTTGAGAGTCAAAATTATGCCCGGAGAAATTCCTAATAAGTGACATTACCCTCGCGTTAGTTAGTTCAAGATTAGTAGGTTGCTCTGCAATTGCTAAATCAATCTTTCTTATGAGTTCGTCCAAACGCGGTGCCGAACTATATTCTCCTCTAGTGGGATTAATTTGCCCGAAATGTCTGGCTAAGGCTGGAACTAAAGTTGTTACACCAGGATCCACTCTTCTTAGGCCATCTTCATACCAAGCTGCTAAATCTGCCAACGACCTTAGTATTTCACCTCTAGAAACAAAGTTGGGAACTTCCTTGTTTTGGGAAAAAGCCTCTTTAAATTTGGCAATTATCGAAAATAGGAAAATTTTTTTATCAGGAGATAGAGACCCAATAAATGATTTCAAATCGTCAAGTGAAGAAGGTGTTTGAAATACAGTCTGATGCTTGATCAAAATAGAGGCGTAGAGCCAACTGACTATTCTGTCCTCAAACTGCGTGAACAATACGCTACTAACAAGGTTTCTCTCAGGATCCAAGTCTAAGCCAGAAAGATGACTAAGTGACTGTCGATCATTATCATGAGCTTTATAAAGATTAAATAATCCCTCAGTAATTTTTCCCTCAACGATTTGCGCCACACCAAGATTGGCTAAAGGAATACCCCTATTAAGATTCCTGTTATTCTGCTTATTAAATTCAACAATTTCAGCATCAATATTTGCCCAAAAGTCGTCTGCCACTTTGTATAAGCTCCGATTAAATAAAAATGTTCCCATCTGACCTATTGGTCCAGAGATATGTTTATTTTTGTCCTCATATCGATTTATCTTAAAATCCTCCTCTTTAAACCTGCTAAGCGTTTCTCTTAAAACCGCTCTTCCAAAGGACACCAAGTAAATAATGTTGCGTTGGGTTTGGTCAATAATATCAGCACCATTGCCAGGAGTTACGGGTAAGAAAACTCGTTGATCTCCATTCATGGAACCAGGATCAAAACTCACCTCAGATAGTTGTTTTGAACTTTCGACCAATCTACCTGATAATTCCTTGATTTCATCAGTAGAATCCTTTAGAAACTTTTTTAATTCGCCTGGCGAATACATAATTGGCAATGTCAAAATTAAGTCAACATAACCCAATAGACCGCTAGATTTTATTCTGAACAAGCTACCCATTAAGAATTTGTCCTCTGGCTGGAGGACCCTATTAAAAACCAAATAGTTTGATAAAAGGATGCTGAAGTGAGGATCCTGCCATGAATAGAGTTGATGACATCTTTTAGCGATAAAGTCGAAATCTTCCTTTATACGATTTTCTCTTCTTTGGGCGTTCTTCAGCCAAGTTTCGTATTCAGAACTTTCAGATTTAAACCCTTTTCTTGGGATACCGTGTCTGCCTCTAAATTCCTCAACATGTGCTTCGAATTCGACATTATTTACCAGTAGCTGGAACTGATCACGAAGCTCATTCTTTTTCTGTGTCATTTTTTTGATCTTCTAAATCCCAAATGTCCTTAATACAGTCCATCGTGGGTTTTTTAATAAACTTGTTATAAATTGTTGTTAACTGTTTAGGAGTTTTTTTAATTACCTTGCTGTAAACTTGTTGATTCCTTCCACCTATTAAAATCTTTATGTACAGCTCATCAGTAAAAGGTGGTAAGAGGAAAAAATTCATGACCAACATTTGAGTACGCTGATGGTATCCAAGCCTGAACCCTTGTTTTGACATAAAACTGAATTCAACTCCGTAAGCCTTGTAAAAATCATAGTTTTGAGTATCTGTAAGATCGACACCAATTTGACTTTCTTTACCTGGATTCCATACTCTCGCAAAGCCGAAAATGTCTTCTCCTATACCTAAGCCACCATTTACTCCCATCAAGCCCACTTGGAATTCCATCTCTTTATTGGGTCCGATTGTCGGATTTCTATTTATGTTATACATCCAGTAAACATCAGGTTGAGGAGCACGACCAAACATACCTTGCAAAACTCCGTGAGGTACCGGGACAAAAGAGTCGCCTGCTCTCATATAATATTTGTGGTCTCGAAGACTTTGAAATGGCCTATCATTGCTTTTCGGTATTACGGAAACCACAACGCCTTCTTTGTCTGATTTCTTTTTCTTAACTGTAAAACTTTCAACACTGGTATGAGCAGGTAATGTTGATAATGAGACAAAAGTTTCCAAAAGAGAAACAAAGTTATCAACTCCTTGAATTGATTTTATCGATTTGGCGTAATCATCGACTCTACCAGAAGCATCAACTCCCCAAATGATTAAACCACCTTCTGAGTTTCCAAAACCAGATATTGCCTTAGCAAAGTTATTTCTATCTGAGTCAAACAAGGTTCTTTGCTGTGAGTAATCACTATTCTGAGTAAGCTTAAAGTCAACGAAAAACTTCTCGGCTTCTCTTCTGGCAATAATATCTTCAAAACTAGAGTAGCCATCCTCTTTGATGCTCTCAATAATTGGTCTTATATTATCTACCATAAATTAGTTTTCCTTATCCTTTGGTGGATTTGGGTCAAAACGATTAATTGTATCCTTACTCCTAATCTGACCTTGTTGATTTTGAGTAATCAGCTCACCACCGTTACTATTTTTAAGCAAACCACGAGCATAGTTCTCGGCCTCTCTTTGGGTATCAAAAACACCGGTTGCTCTCGAAGCACCTGCTCTTTTTGTTTTCCAATTATCTCCCGCAGGAGAAACCCAATAATTATTTCTTGTCATACTAGTTATCACCTCCTTATCTTGCTTTTATTGGACAGGTTAATCTACCATCGCTTTTGGTCACATTGTTGTACCATTGCAGGGGACGTAGGTTCGATAAATCATCGCTACCACCAGGACTAATATGATCGATTTCCCATCCAGTGTTATTTTGATCAGACCTGTCCCCATGCCTATTCCGATCAATCCATGCCCCGCACTCATCTTTACGTCTGAAGCGCGGATCTGCTCCAGGCACAATCGTTCCTTTTTCCCATACTGCTTGAATTACTGTTTCGCTAAATTTTTGTAACATAGTCTTGCCACCTCCTTAATTATTAATCTCGAGAGCCAATCATTAAATGTAGCTCTTATCAACACAATGTAACTGAAATCAACAGTAAAGTCAATAGTTTTTTGTAAGCAAAAACGTCAGTCTTGCTTAAAACTGTCGCTACCTGCTACAATAGACCAATGCTCACCAAAGAAGAACTTGGCAAAAAAATACGAGATTTGAGAGTACGTAAGGGTATTTCCCAAGGCATATTGGCCAGGGGAATAGGTCTAAAAACCCATGCGGCCGTTTCGGATATAGAAAGAGGGAAAACAAGTGTCTCCGTTGAGCAATTGGACGCTATAGCTCAAATTCTAGGGGTGTCTGTAAACGACATACTTGAATCAGAAATAATTTCTCAAGGTTTCAGTCAACATAGGGATAGTAGTTCATTTTCAGCTAATGACAAAAAAGAAATGGATATGTCCACTAAGGGATTTTTAGATTACATAAAATCACGAAAAAACGAAAAGTAGCCATTATGAAAAATATAAATAGACAAAAAGTTCAAGGTTTACTGAGAATGGCGGAAATTACTAAACCGCCAGTTGATGTGAATAGAGTAGCAGAAGAGCTGGGCTTTACAGTTGTTCCCTACCCCTTCCCAGAGAAAAGGAAGGGAATGATACATATAGAAGGTGGAGATAAAGTTATTGGGGTCAACGAAAATCATCCCAAGAATATGCAGCGTTTTACAATAGCGCACGAAATTGGACATTACTTGTGTGGTCATCAACATTATGAGAATACCTTCATTGATGATGAAAAACGCTATTTTGACCCTCATTTTCATCAAGAAAAAGAGGCTGATATTTTTGCGGCTGAGTTATTAATGCCCAAGGAATGGTTGGTCAAGGATGTGGAACAATACGGTCTTGACACTCCAAAACTTGCTGAAATATATGAGGTAAGTGAACAAGCTATGTGGATTAGGCTGACTTCAAGTGGACTAGCCAGAAAACACGCTGCTAAATAACACTGTCTATTCTCTTCTTGGCCATATCAACATATTTCTTACTTTTTTCAATTCCAATCCACTCTCTACCTAATTTCTTTGCAACAACCGCTGTCGTTCCACTTCCTAAAAATGGATCCAGCACAACATCTCCTTCATTTGACGAGGCAAGAATAATTCGTTTAAGCATTTCTTC